>JAVXWR010000287.1:0-3201 GCA_032230725.1 Actinomycetota bacterium | reverse complement strand
CGACCGCCGCCGAGACGGTGCGCAAGGCCCTGCAGCGCACCGCCGGGACCGTCGTCGGCGTCGTCGTGGCCCTGGTGCTGGTGCCGGCGCTGGGCCACTCGACGACGACGTCGCTGGTCGTCATCCTCGTGACGATCTTCGTCGGCTTCTACCTGTTCCGGGTCTCCTACACCTGCCTCGCGTTCGCGATCACGATCCTCATCGCCGAGCTCTACGAGCTGCTCGGCACCTACAGCGACGGGCTGCTCGCGCTGCGGGTGGGCGAGACCGCGCTCGGGGCGATCATCGGCGGCGTGGTGGCGGTGTCCTTCCTGCCCACGTCCGCCGCGAGCGCGGAACAGGCGGCCCGCGCCTGCCTGGCCGAGGAGCTTCGCGCGGCGACCCTCGACGTCGCGGCCGTCCTGCACGGCGGCCCCGGCAGCCCGGGGGCCGACGGCGAGCCGGTCGACCTGCACGCGCGGGCCCGCTCGCTCGACGCCGCGGTCCACCAGCTCGCCCTCATCGGGCTCCCGCTCTCGCTGCGGGTCGCCCCCGGGTCCGTGGCGCGTCGCGCGTCGGTGACGGGGCGGCTGTCGGCCTGGGTCCGGTGCGCGGCACGGGTGCGCGCGGTGATCCACGCCGTGGAGGACGCGATCGAGGGCACCACGGACGCCGGGGCCGCCGCGTCGACCCGCCACGAGGCGGTCCACAGCGCGATGTCCGCCGTCCGCGGGCTCGTCGACGCCCTCGCAGAGGGCCGCGGTCCCGGCGAGCACGCCGAGCCGCCGGCCGGGGTGGACGACGCCCCGGAGACGCTGCTCGGCGAGCTGGCCGCCCTCCACGGGGCGCTGATCGCGCTGCACGCGTCCGATCCCACGGCCGACACGGGCACCCCCGACACCGACGGGCGGTCGGACCCCGCCCGGAACACCGGAAGCACGGTCGACCCGACCGCCGTCGTCCGGGGGCGGGTCACCGACGCGTCGGGCGTCGGCCTCGACGCCGTCGTCACCGTCGTCGACCCGCACGGCCGCCAGCTCGGCCGGGTCCGGACGGACGCGGCCCAGGACGGGTCCTTCGCGGTCACGGCCGGGGCCGGTCCCGGCCCCTGGCTGGTCGTGGTCGCCGCCGCCGGCCGTGCCCCGCACGCCGGTCGCGCCGCCGCGGGCCCGGAGCACCACGTCGTCCTGGCCCCGGCCGGACGGGCGGGACCCGCCGTCGTCGGCGTGAGCGACCGTTCAGCGACGGAGGCACCGACCGGCCGCCTGATCGACACGGGCGGGCGACGGTCGGGGACCTCTCGTCCCCCTCGAGTGACCTCGACCCCGCCGTCGGCACGGTCGGTGACCTAGGCTGGACCATGGATCCGGATCGGTTCCGGGTCCCGCGACGGGCCGTACCGCGGCCCGACCGGCGGGAGGTGCTCTCCAGTGAGCCACGACGTGTGGCCGGTCACCGGCACGGCCGAGCGCGAGGCCGTGGACCCGGCCGACCCGGTCGACGGGACGGCGCCGGGCGACGGCGCCGACGCGGCCCCGACCCTCGGGTCGAGCGAGCCGCGCGAGGCCCAGCGCCTGGAGCCGAGCGCCTCCGCCACCACCGGCGACACCACGACGACGCGGCCGCGCTCGGCCACCCGGCGGGTCCGCGCCCGGATCGCCCGGCGGATCACCGCGCAGCGCAGCGGGCCGGTGAAGCCGGTCCTCGAGCCGTTGGCCACCGTGCACCGCGAGCTGCACCCCAGCGCCGACCTCGCCGCGCTGCAGCGCGCCTACGACACCGCGGAGGCCTTCCACGAGGGGCAGATGCGCAAGTCGGGCGACCCGTACATCACCCACCCGCTCGCCGTCGCCACCATCCTCGCCGAGCTCGGCATGGACACCACCACGCTCGTCGCGGCGCTGCTGCACGACACCGTGGAGGACACCACCTACTCGCTGGACACGCTCTCCGCGGACTACGGCGCGGAGGTCGCCCACCTCGTCGACGGCGTCACCAAGCTCGACAAGGTCCAGCTCGGGGCGGCCGCCGAGGCGGAGACGATCCGCAAGATGGTCGTGGCGATGGCGCGCGACCCGCGGGTGCTCGTCATCAAGCTCTCCGACCGGCTGCACAACATGCGCACGATGCGCTTCCTCAAGCCGGAGAAGCAGGCCAAGAAGGCCCGCGAGACCCTCGAGGTGCTCGCGCCGCTGGCCCACCGCCTGGGGATGTCGACCGTCAAGTGGGAGCTCGAGGACCTCGCGTTCGCGATCCTGCACCCCAAGCGCTACGACGAGATCGTCCGGCTGGTCGCCGACCGCGCCCCGAGCCGCGACACCTACCTGCGCACCGTGATCGACGAGGTGTCCGGCCAGCTCGAGGCCGCACGGGTGAAGGCCGAGGTGCTCGGCCGCCCGAAGCACTACTACTCGATCTACCAGAAGATGATCGTCAAGGGTAAGGACTTCGACGACATCCACGACCTGGTGGGCGTCCGGATCCTCGTCGAGGACGTCCGCGACTGCTACGCCGCGATGGGCATGGTCCACGCGCTGTGGCAGCCCATGCCGGGCCGGTTCAAGGACTACATCGCCCAGCCGCGGTTCGGGGTCTACCAGTCGCTGCACACCACGGTGATCGGGCCCGACGGGCAGCCCCTCGAGGTGCAGATCCGCACGCACGAGATGCACCGGACCGCCGAGTACGGCATCGCCGCGCACTGGCGGTACAAGGAGACGAAGGGCATCCACGGGACCGCCGGGCTCGAGCTCGACGAGATGGCCTGGATGCGCCAGCTCCTCGACTGGCAGCGGGAGGCGGCCGACCCGGGGGAGTTTCTCGAGTCGCTGCGCTACGACCTCGCCACCCGCGAGATCTTCGTGTTCACGCCGAAGGGCGACGTGATCACGCTGCCCCACGGCTCCACGCCGGTGGACTTCGCGTACGCGGTGCACACCGAGGTCGGCAACAAGTGCATCGGCAGCCGCGTCAACGGCCGGCTCGTCGCGCTCGAGCGCCAGCTCGAGAACGGCGAGGTCGTCGAGATCTTCACCTCGAAGGCCGAGGGCGCCGGCCCGTCGCGCGACTGGCTCGGATTCGTCGGTTCGCCCCGCGCCAAGCAGAAGATCAAGCAGTGGTTCGCCAAGGAGCGCCGCGAGGAGGCGATCGAGGGCGGCAAGGAGGCCATCACCCGCGAGGCCCGGCGCACCGGCCTGCCGCTGCAGCGCCTCGTCTCGGCCG
>JAVXWR010000670.1:0-7117 GCA_032230725.1 Actinomycetota bacterium | reverse complement strand
GACGCGGTGCACGCGCAGGTCCCCGGCTGGCTGCGCCCCGGGCGCACCGAGGCCGAGGTCGGCGCCGAGATCACGGCGGCGATCGTCGCGGCGGGCCACAGCGAGGCGGCTTTCGTCATCGTCGGGTCGGGACCCAACGGAGCCAGCCCGCACCACGAGGTCTCCGAGCGCGTGATCGAGGCGGGCGATGTCGTCGTCGTGGACATCGGGGGCCCGCTGCCGGAGGGTTACAACTCCGACTGCACCCGCACCTACGTCGTGGGTGGACCGACCGACGAGGTCGCCGACGTCTACGCCGTGCTGCAGCGCGCCCAGGCCGCCGCGGTCGCCGCCGCCCGGCCCGGGGTCACGGCGGAGAGCGTCGACGAGGCCGCGCGCGCGATCATCCGCGACGCCGGGTACGGGGAGTACTTCGTGCACCGCACCGGCCACGGCATCGGGCTCGAGGTGCACGAGGAGCCCTACATCGTCGCCGGGAACGCGCTGACCCTCGAGCCCGGGATGGCCTTCTCCGTCGAGCCCGGCATCTACTTCCCGGAGCGCTGGGGCGCCCGAATCGAGGACATCGTCGTGATCACCGACGACGGATGCGAAGCGGTCAACACCCGCCCGCACGACCTGCTCTCGTGCTGAAGGGCGTTTCGAAGCGTTGGGCACCCTCGGTCGATCTTGCCGACCACGGGGACCCTCCGCTCGATCCGGGGCCCGGGCCCGGATCCGCGTTCCGGCGGAGTGCGCCCATGGCTCATCTGGTCGAGCGAAGGGGCCCTTCGCTCGGAACGGCGGCGCGGGTCGTCGGGGCGGTCGTCGCCGGGCTCGCGCTGTACGTGGCGTTCCCGCCGCTGGGCTGGTGGTGGGCGGCCCCGCTCGGGATCGCGCTGCTGCTCGCGGTGGTCGACGGCCGCCGGGTCCGCGCCGCGTTCGGCTGGGGCGTGCTCGCGGCGCTGGCCTACCAGTACCCGCTGCTGCACTGGACCGGGACGTACGTGGGCGCGGTGTGGCTGGGCGCGCTGGCCGTCGTGGTGCTGGCCGTCGCGATCCCGGTGGCGCTCGTCCCGCTGGTCGCCCGGCTGCCCGCGACGCCGCTGTGGGTGGCCTGCCTGTGGGTGGCGGGGGAGGCCCTCATCGAGCGGGTGCCCTGGGGCGGGTTCCCGTGGGCCAAGCTCGCGTTCGGCCAGGCCGGCGGGGCGTACGCGCGGCTCGCCGCGCTCGGGGGCGCGCCGCTGGTGAGCTTCGCGGTGGTGCTCTCCGGGGCGGGCCTGTGGTCGCTGTCGGGGGTGCTCCGTGGCCGCCCCACGTCCGGGGCCCCCCTCCGCCTGCGGGCCCTCACCACCGTCGGCGCCCTCGTCGCCGTGCTGCTCGGCCCGCTCGCCGGTCTCGCCGTCCCGGCCCACCCGGCCGTCGAGCCCGGTGACCGGACGATCACCGTCGCGGCCGTGCAGGGCAACGTGCCCCGGGCCGGGCTGGACTTCGCGAGCCAGCGCCGCGCCGTCCTCGACAACCACGTCCGCGAGACCCGGCTGCTCGCCGCCCAGGTCGCGGCCGGGCAGCGTCCCCGCGCGGACCTCGTGATCTGGCCCGAGAACTCCTCGGACATCGACCCGTTCGCCAACGCCGACGCCCGCGCGGAGATCCAGGCGGTCACCGACGAGGTCGGGGTGCCGGTCGTCGTCGGGGCCGTCCTGCGGGGCGTACTGAACGCCGACGGCACCGCCTACGTGCAGGGGCCGCGCAACGCGGCCGTCGTGTGGACGCCACGGAGCCCCTCCCATGCCGGCGGCCCGACCGACCAGTACGTCAAGCGCCACCTGCTGCCCTTCGGGGAGTACATCCCGCTGCGGGGGATCGCCTCGCTCCTCTCCGACGACGTCGGGCGCGTCGTCGACTTCCAGGGCGGCACCGGGACCCCCACCCTCGACGCCGGGCCCGCCCGCCTCGGGGTCGCCACCTGCTACGAGGTGGTCTTCGACGACGACGTCCGCGACGCCGTCACCGCCGGGGCCGACCTGCTCACCGTCCCGACGAACAACGCCACCTTCGGCGAGACGAACATGACCTACCAGCAGCAGGGGATGAGCCGGCTGCGGGCGATCGAGCACGACCGCGCCGTCGTCATCGCCGCCACCAGCGGGCAGAGCGCCGTGATCGCCCCCGACGGCACCGTGCTGGACCGGACGGGGGCGCTCTACACCCCCGGCGTCCTGGTCGACCGCGTCCCGCTGCGCACCACGACCACGCTCGCCACCCGGCTCGGCCCCGCTCCGGAGTGGGCACTCGCCGCCCTCGGCGTCGCGGCGGCCGGCGCGGGCCTCGTCCGCGGACGGCGCCGGACGGGAGGGGCGGGCGCGACGTCGGCGGTCGCCGGGTGAGCGGGGGCGCCCCCGCCCCGGACGGCACCGGGGTGCTCGTCGTCGTCCCGACCTACGACGAGCGCGAGAATCTCCCGCGCCTCGTCGAGCGGGTGCTGACGACGCTGCCCGGGGTGCGGCTGCTCGTGGTCGACGACGGCAGCCCCGACGGCACCGGGGACCTCGCCGACGACCTCGCCCGCGCCGACCCCCGGCTGTCCGTCCTGCACCACCGGCCCAGGCGCGGTCTCGGCGCCGCCTACGTGGACGCGTTCGCCCACGTCGTCGCGACCCATCCCCCCGAGGAGATCGGATGGGTCGTCCAGATGGACGCGGACGGCTCGCACGCCCCCGAGGACCTGCCGGCACTGCTCGCGAGCGCGCGGAGCGAGGACGCGGACCTCGTGCTCGGATCGCGCTACGTGCGCGGCGGGCGCGTCGTGGACTGGCCCTGGTACCGCAACGCGCTCTCACGCTCGGCCAACACGTACTCCCGGCTGGCGCTCCGGCTACCGGTGCGCGACGTGACCGGCGGTTTCCGGCTGTATCGACGCCGGGTGCTCGAGGAGGTCACCCGCGCCCCGGTGTCCTCGCAGGGCTACTGCTTCCAGGTCGACCTGACGTTCCGCGTGCACCGGGGCGGGTTCACGGTGCGGGAGGTGCCGATCACCTTCACCGAGCGCACCGCGGGCGCCTCGAAGATGAGCGGCGCGGTGGTGCGCGAGGCGCTGTGGCGGATCACCGCCTGGGCGGTCCGCGACCGTCTCGTCGCGGCACGACCGCGTCCCCCGGTCCGGACACACGAAACCCCGCCGTCCTGAGGACGACGGGGTCGGTGCAGGCGACTACGCACTCTCGCTGCGACGCTCCTTGAGCAGGCCGAGGCGCTCGTCGAGGAGCTCCTCGAGCTCGGGCACCGAGCGGCGCTCGAGCAGCATGTCCCAGTGGGTGCGCGGCGGCTTCACCTTCTTCTGCTCGGGCTCGGTGCCGTCGATGCGCTTGCCCTCCTCACCGTGGAGGCGGCACTCCCAGGTCACCGGCGCCTCGGCGTCGTCCGAGAACGGCACCTCGAAGTCGTGACCCTTCGGGCAGCGGTACGCGAAGGAGCGGCGGGGGGCGAGGTCGTGGTCGCGGTCGGTCTCGTAGCTGACGGCTCCGAGACGACTCCCACGGAGGACGCGGTCGGCCATGAGTGCTGTCCTTTCCTCGACTGCATGCGCGCCGGGCCGGAATGCACTCTCCGGACGACGCTCCAGGTCCCAACGTCCGAGGGCGCCGGTTCGTTCCCGCGACACCCATCGGACACGTGGTCGTGACCCGGCTCACGCCTGGCGGCGCGACGTCGGTCGGCGACCCCTGGCCCACATCGATGTGTTCACACATGTGTTACCCGAGGTCCGGGTACATCACACCGCCGGCGGAGCGCCTTCCCACGCGCCGCGGACCACGAGGACGTCGCGCAACCGGTCCGGGCGGTCGGTCATGAGGCCGTCGACCCCGAGGTCGAGCAGGCGGTGCATCTCCGAGGCCCGGTCGATCGTCCACACGTGCACCTCCAGGCCCGCGTCGTGGGCGGCGCGCAGGCTGACGGCGTCGACGACGGGTAGCCGGCCGAAGCGCACCGGGAGCTGGGCGAGGTCGCCGCCCACCGGGACGTGGCGGCCGAGGACCTCCGGCAGCGTCGAGCGGGCCCGCAGCCAGAGCGCCGCGCGCGCGGAGACGCCGGTGACGACCCGGTCCCCGTGACGCTGTCGCACCGCCCGCAACCGCCCCTCGTCGGTGCTCGCCACGGCCACGCGCTCGGCGACGTCGTCGCGCTCGAGCAGCTCGAGCATCGGCCGCAGGGTCCCGGGCGACTTCAGGTCGACGTTGAACCGCATCCCAGGGAGCGCTTCGAGCGCCTCCTCCAGCCGGGGCAGCTTCTCCCGCCCGCGTACGCGCACCGGCGCGACGTCGGCCCAGTCCATCGTCCGTAGCACCCCGGGGTGGCCGGCCACCCGGCGCAGCGTCGCGTCGTGGTGCACGACGAGCACGCCGTCCCGGGTGGCGTGCACGTCGGTCTCGACGTAGGCGTAGCCCTCGTCGCGGGCGCGGACGAACGCCGCGAGCGTGTTCTCGAGGCCCGCGAGGTCGCCCACGTGCCAGCCGCGATGCGCGAAGGCCCGCGGTCGGGGAGCGGCCAGGTACGGGTGGGAACGCGCGCCCGGGATCACGGGCCGCAGTGTGCCCGACGTGGGCGTCCCGCGGGTGGGGGAGCGCGGCCGTCACGCGACGACGGATCCCGGTCCGAGGCCGGATCCCTCGCCCGGGCGACGACTGGTCCGTTGGTCCGGCCACGGTGACGACACGTCGTGGTCACGAGGCCGGCCACGGTGATCGCGTGTCACCCGCTGGCCACCTTGGGGGCATACGTACACATGGAGTAGTGTTCCGGGCGGTCACCAGGGGAGTGCGGACACGGGGGACGGATGGCGCGATCGCGGCACGGGCGCTCGGGGGGTCGGCCGGCGGCCGACGCCGGGCTCCCGTCGTGGGCGCAGCGCCACCTCGAGGAGGCCGGCGACACCGCGATCATCCCCGCGACGCCCGCCCCGCCGGGCCGCCGTCAGCACCACCGCGCCGCCGGTCCCCCGCCGAGGGGGCTCCGTGGCTGGGGCGTCGCGATCGTCTCGGTCGCCGCCGCGGTCGGCGCCGTCCCGCTCGCGGTCTCGTCCGTGGCCAACAACCACAGCAGCGACCCGCTGCCCAAGGTCGACACCTACACCGCAGGGAAGCCCGGGCCGCTGCAGACGGGCCCCGGCGCCACCCGGTCCGGCCCTGCCTCCGCTCCGCAGGGTGACCAGGCCACGGCCGGTGTCCTCGAGGCGCCGCCCGGGGCCCCGGACGCGCGTGCGCCGATCGTGCCCCGGCGGGCCGCACCCGTCCCCGTCCCGGCCGCCGTCGTCCGCACGGCGCCGGCCGTCGTGCCCCCCGTCGCCGCGGTCGCGCCCCGGGCCGCCACGACGCCGAGCTCGGCCAAGACCTCGACCAAGACCTCGACCCCCAGGTCGGCACCGAAGCCCCCGAAGTCGCCCCCGAAGCAGGCCCCGCCGTCGAACGACGACGGGGGCGACGGCGGGAACTCGGGTGGTGGCCTGCTCGGCGGCGTGGGGAACACCGTCGGCGGCCTCACCAACACCGTCGGGGGCGTCGCGCAGGGTCTCCTCGGCGGCTGATCCGTCCGTCCGCTCTGCCGGGCGGGCTCGCAGCCCCGTCCTCGACTGCGTAGGCAGTTGATCACGGCGAGGGCACCGGCGGGAGTGGTGCCGTCGGCATGATCGACTGCCTGGTCGGCGTCGAGCACCGGTCCCGGGTCCGACGGCGTCGACAGGCCGGTCCGTCAGGGCAACGGCGCGTGGTCCCCGAGGGCGGACGCGTAGAGGTCGCCGTGCTCCGCGATGCGCGCGAGGACGTCCTCGGGGGAGAACCCCAGCTCCTCCGGATCACGGCATCCCTCGACCTCGTCCCACGTCAGCGGGGTCGACACCGTCGGGGCACCGTGCGCCACGCGGGCCCGCAGCGAGTAGGGCGCGACCGTCGTCTTCGACGTGTTGTTCTGGCTCCAGTCGACGAAGATCCTCCCGCCGCGGCGGTCCTTCGCCATGACGGCGGTGACGCGCTCCGGAGTCTCGCGGGCGAGGGCCTCGGCGAGGCGCTTCGCGTACTCCGAGGTCGCCGACGGGTCGGCGTCGGCGGGCAGGGCCACGGGGGCGGTCATCTGCATCCCTTTCGAGCCGCTGGTCTTCACGCTCGCGACGAGCCCGTCGTCGTCGAGCCGGGCCCGGATCCGGGAGGCGACGGCGGCGCACTCGAGGAGCCCGGTGCCGGGTCCCGGGTCGAGGTCGAAGACGAGCTCGTCGGGTGGGAGCGGGTGGTCGTCGGCGTCGACGCGCCACTGCGGGACGTGCAGTTCGAGGACGGCGAGGTTGGCGAGGTACACCAGCGCGGCGAGCTCCTCAGCCACGAGGAAGGAGGCGCTGGAGCTCCCGCGCGACGAGCCGGGCGTCGGGATGACGACGCTGCGCAGCCAGGACGGGGCGTTGCGCCCCGCGTTCTTCTCGTAGAACGACTCGCCGTCGATCCCGTCGGGGAAGCGGCGCAGGGTGACCGGCCGCCCGGCGAGGTGGGGGAGGAGCGTGTCGGCCACGCGGGCGTAGTAGTCGATCACGGCGTTCTTCGGCGTCCCCGGGTACAGCTGCTTGTCGAGGTTGGACAGCTTCAGCGTCCGGCCGCCCACGGCGACCCGGGGGGACTGGACGTCGCCGGCGGACCGCTCCTTCGCCGTGGTCCCGTCCTCGACGCGGCGGGTGACCAACCAGTCCTTCGGGTCGTCGCCCCGCGCGGGCCGGAAGAACACGAAGCGCCCGTCGACCCGCTCCCCGCGCAGGGTGACCGCGACCTCGTCGTCGCTCCACTTCTCGGTCACGTAGGTCCCGGAGTCCCAGACGGTCATGCTGCCGCCCCCGTACTCGCCGTGGGGGATCTCGCCGTGGAAGTCGAGGTACTCCACCGGGTGGTCCTCGGTGTGCACGGCGAGCCGCGGGGTGCCGGGCTTCTCGGGCAGCCCCTTCGGTACCGCCCAGCACACGAGGACGCCGCCGCGCTCCAGGCGCACGTCGTAGTGCAGCCGCCGGGCGTGGTGCTCCTGGATGACGAACACGCCGCCGTCCGCAGCCTCCGCGTCCGGCGGAGCCGGCGTCTGCGCCGGCACCGGCTCGGGCGTGCGGGCC
>JAVXWR010000667.1:0-3802 GCA_032230725.1 Actinomycetota bacterium | reverse complement strand
AACTACTACTCTGCGTGACTGGTGAGCCCGGCCACGGCGGCCACGACGGCCTCCGGCCCGACACCCGCGAGGCAGGGGTGGCCCAGGACCGGGCAGTCGCGGGCCCGGGTGCCCCGGCAGGGCGCCGTCTGGTCACCGAGCAGCACGTGGGGCACGCCGTAGGGCGCCCAGCGCACGGCGGGCACCACCGGCGCGAACAACGAGACGACCGGGGTGCCCACCGCGGCCGCCAGGTGCGCCGGCCCGGTGTTGCCCACGACCACCGCGTCCGCGCCGCGCAGCACCTCGGCGAGCACCGCGAACGACGTGGCCCCGCCGAGGTCGATCCCGTGCTCCCCGGCGACGGCGGCGGTCAGCGGGGCCTCCCCGGGTGCGCCGGTCACGACGACGCGCCTCCCCGCCGCGCGCAGCGCGGCCACGCCCTCGGCGCACCGCCCGGGCGGCCACGCCCGCGCCGGGACGGAGGCGCCCGGGTGCAGCACGACGTAGGGCTCCCCCGCCGACAGTCCCCGGGCGGCCAGCAGCTCGCGGGCTCGTCCGCCGGCGTCGGCCGGGGGCGTGACCCGCAGGCACCCGTCGTCGTCGGGTCCCGGCGCGTGTCCGGCGCGGGCGGCGATCGCGAGGGCCCGCTCGGGTTCGGGGAGGTCGTCGGGCAGGTCGACGGTCGGGTCCAGGGCGGGGTCGCCCGGGCGGAGGCGGACGTCGAGCAGTCCGCCGGGGAAGTCGACCGACGCCCCCGTGATCCGCGGCACCCCCGCCAGCCGCAGGACGAGCGCGGTCGGCAGCGGCGACTGGTGGAAGGACGTGAAGACGACCGCCTCGTCCGCGTCCAGTGCGGTGAGCTCGGCCACCGCCTCCCCGACGGTCTGCGCCGTGACCGGCGGGGCGTCCCCGTCGACCCAGCCGCAGTGCCACACCACGACACGCACGACGTCGGGCAGCAGCGCCGCCGCCTGCCGGCCGCGCGGGCCGACGACGGCGACGACCTCGTCACCGCCCGCCGCGAGAGCCCGGATCGCGGGGCCGGTGAGCAGGACGTCGCCGTCGGAGTCCAGCCGGACGGCCAGCACGCGACTCACCTCTCGCGCCGAGGGGTCGCTGTGTCAGCGCTCGTCCCTCGCGCTGCTCCAGCCGTCCCCGGCGCGGCGTCGAGGATGCCGAGCAGGTCGAGGGCGTCGAGCAGGTCGGTCGCGACGATCTCCGCCGCCGCGACCTCCTCCGGGCGCGTCGCGGGGGTCGGGACGAGGACCCCGACCGCCCCGGCGGCCCGTGCGGCGCCGAGGTCGGCCGCGATGTCCCCCACCACCGCGCAGGCGGCCGGGTCGACCCCGAGCCGGCGTGCCGCGTCGAGGACCAGGCCCGGGGCGGGCTTGCGGCACGCGCAGCCGTCCGCCTCGCCGTGCGGACACCAGGCCCAGACCCCGATCGGCCCCACCAATGCGTCGAGTCGGGCGTTCACGGCGACGACGTCCTGCTCGGTCAGGAGACCGCGGGCGACACCGGACTGGTTGCTCACCACCCCGACCGGGATGCCCGCGCGACGCAACCGGTCGAGGGCGGGGCGGGCGGTCGCGACGGGGTCGACCTTCGTCGGGTCGCCGTTGTAGGGGACGTCGTGGACGAGGGTGCCGTCGCGGTCGAACAGGACCGCGGCCGGCGTCGGGGGGACCTCGGCGCGGCGCACGCGGGCGAGGACACCACGCCCGGCGGCGGCCCGCAGGGCGGCGCGAGGACTCGATCTCCGCGCCACGGGGCGGGCCCCGGCCGGGTGCGGAACCGGTTTGTGGGCAGGGGGCCCGGGTACACGACCGGCGACCGAGGACGGCGGGGGGCTCGCCCGCGCCGCGGAGTTCGACGTGCTCGACCGGAACGTCCAGGGACGTCCGTCCGGCGCGGCTGGCGACGAGGAGGTGCTCGTGGCGCGACCCGACCCCCCGACGAACGGTGCTGTCCAGGACGACCCCGGCGACCGTTTCCTGCCGCCGGAGGACGTCGAGGTCCGCGTCCCCGCCGTCCCGCGCGCGGTCATCACGATGCGCACCGTCGCCGCCGACCTCGCCGCCCGCGCCGAGTTCACCCTCGACGCCGTCGCCGACCTGCGGATGGCCGTCGACGAGGCCTGCTCGAGCCTCGTCGCCCTCGCCCGCCGCGACACCCGCCTGACCTGCAGCTTCATTGTTCACGAGGAGCACATCACGGTGACGTCATCGGTCCAGACCACGGGGGCGGAGCGGTTGGCCACCGATTCCTTCGGCTGGCGGGTCCTCACGACCCTCGCCGACGACGTCCGCATGCTCTCGGCGACTCCCGGCCTGGACGGTGACCCGTTCCGGCTGGCCGTGCGCCTGTCCGTGCGGCGGCTCGGGACCACCCTTTCGTGACGGCCCACGACGTCGACCCGGCGACGGAGTCCGTCGACCCGGCGGCGAAGAACGGGAACGGCGCGGCAGCGGACGGTTTGACGGGCGACGGCCAGGCAGCGGACGGCCGGGCAGCGGACGGCCAGGCAGCGGACGGCCAGGCTCCCGCGCCCGAGCGCCAGGGCCGCCGCGGCTCCCGGGGTGAGTACGACCACTTGATGCCGATGCTCGCCGAGCACGCGAACCTGCCCGAGGGCGACCCCCGACGGGCCCGGCTGCGCGACGACCTCGTGCGCGGCCACCTGCCGGTCGCCCAGCACATCGCGCGGCGGTTCTCGCGCCGTGGCGAGCCGGAGGAGGACCTCGAGCAGGTCGCCACCCTCGGGCTGATCAACGCCGTCGACCGCTACGACCCCTCGCGCGGCACCGACTTCCTGTCCTACGCGGTGCCGACGATCACCGGGGAGGTCCGGAGGCACTTCCGCGACCAGGCCTGGTCCATGCGGGTGCCGCGCCGGCTCAAGGACCTCAACGTGACGCTGTCCTCGGCGATGGGCCAGATGTCGCAGACCCTCGGCCGGGCGCCGACCGCGGCGGAGCTCGCGGCGCACCTGAGCCTGCCCAAGGAGGACGTGCTCGAGGCGCTCGAGGCCTCGAACGCCTACCGGTCGGGGTCGCTGGACGAGATGCTCGTCGACGACCCGGACTCGGGGACCGTGTCCGACCTGCTCGGCGAGGCGGACGCGGCGCTGGACAAGGTGGAGTACCAGCAGTCGCTGGCCCCGCTGCTCTCCCAGCTGGCCCCGCGCGAGCGCACGATCATCATGCTGCGGTTCTTCAAGAACATGACGCAGAGCCAGATCGCGGCCGAGGTCGGCATCTCGCAGATGCATGTCTCGCGCCTGCTCGCCAAGACGCTCGCCCAGCTGCGCGACGGCCTGGGGGAGAACGCCCGTTAGCCCGTCCGGCACACACACAGAGCCGACGGCCCTGGCCCTGCGCGATCTCGGCCTCGGCGACCTGCTCGTCGCCGTGCCCGCGCTGCGTCTGCTGCGCCGGGCGCTGCCCGACCACCGGGTGGTGCTGCTCGGGCCGACGTGGGTCGGTGATGTCGCGGGCTTCCCCGTCGACGCGGTCACCGACGACGCGAGCGCATCCCCACCCGACGTCGTCGTCAACCTGCACGGGCGCGGGCCGCAGAGCCACGCCCGGCTCGACGCCCTCGCCGGGGCGCGTCCGGTCCGCCGGATCGGGCACGCGGCGCCGGGCTGGGACGGGCCGGCCTGGGCCGACGACCCGGCCCGACCCGAACGACGTCGCTGGTGCGACCTGCTCGCCGCGTCCGGCCTGGTGGACGAGGCGATCGCCGCCGCGGCCGCCGACGACCTGCGGCTGCCGACGCCGGCCCTCCCCCGTGCAAGCACCGCCCTATCGGCGTGCTC
>JAVXWR010000627.1:0-3994 GCA_032230725.1 Actinomycetota bacterium | reverse complement strand
CCTCGGTCTCGCCGGGGAAGCCGACGATGACGTTGGACCGGATGCCGGCCTCGGGGGCGAGCGCCCGGATCTCCGCGCACAGCGCCAGGAACGTCTCGCGGGACCCGAAGCGCCGCATCCGCCGCAGCAGCGGCCCGGAGGCGTGCTGGAAGGACAGGTCGAAGTAGTCGGCGACGCCGGGCGTGCGGGCGATCGCGGCGAGCAGCGGCGGGCGGACCTCGGCCGGCTGCAGGTAGGACACCCGGACCCGGGGCAGGCCCGGGACCTGCGCCAGCTCCCCGAGCAGGCGCTCCAGGGCCCCGCCGGCGGCACCGCGGGCGTCGATGTCCTTGCCGTAGGAGGTGGAGTTCTCGCTCACCAGGGTGACCTCGGCGACGCCGTGGTCGGCGAGCCAGGCCGCCTCGGCGACCACGTCCTCGGGGGCCCGCGACACGAACGCCCCGCGGAACGAGGGGATGGCGCAGAAGGCGCAGCGGCGGTCGCAGCCGGAGGCGAGCTTGAGCGGCGCGACCGGGGCGTCGTCGAGGCGCTTGCGCGGGAACTGCGTCGCGGTACCGGCTCCGCTGCGCTTCGTGTTCAACGGGAGCCAGTCGTGCCCCGGGATCGAGCCCTCGCGTACCGCCTCGGGGCGCTTGACCGGGCTGAGCGGCAGGAGCGTGCGACGGTCCGTCGGCTGGTGGGGCGCGAGCGGGCGCCCGGCGAGGACGTCGTCGAGACGCTCCGAGATCGTGCCGTACGCGTCGAAGCCCAGCACCGCGGACGCCTCGGGCAGGGCCTCGGCGAGCTCGGCGCCGTACCGCTCGGCCATGCAGCCGACCGCGACGACCTTGGAGTCCGGCCCGCCCGCGGCCAGCACGGCGTCGACGGAGTCCTTCTTGGCCTGCTCGACGAAGGTGCAGGTGTTGACCAGGACCACGTCGGCGCTGCCGTCGTCGCCACCGGCGACGTCCCAGCCCTCGGCGGCCAGGCGGCCGGCGAGCTCCTCGGAGTCGACGTCGTTGCGGGCACAGCCGAGCGTCACCAGCGCCACGCGGCGTCGATGGTCGAGCTCCGCTGCGCCTGCCGTCCCGGACGAGCCCGCGCGGGATTCTTCTTCGCGCTGGGACACCCGTCCAGGGTAGACGCCTCCGGTGCGCGTCGAGAGACGCCGGTCGTGGACGACCCGGCCGCGCGCGCCCGCCTAGGCTCGCCGTCCATGCCCCCGGAGATCCGCCCCGGCGCCGTCGCCGCCCCGATCCTGCTGCGACGCGCCCGCACCGCCGACGTCCACGGCATCAAGGCGCTGGTCGACGGGTTCGCCTCGGACAACATCCTGCTGCGCAAGCCGCTGGTGACGCTCTACGAGACGGTGCAGGAGTTCCGGGTCGCGGTCCGGGGCCGGGAGGTCGTCGGATGCGGGGCGCTGCACGTGCTCTGGGAGAACCTCGGCGAGGTCCGCACGATCGCGGTGCACCCGTCGGTCCAGGGCGGCGGCGTCGGGCACGTGCTGGTCGAGGAGCTGATCGCGCAGGCCCGGGCCCTCGGGCTGGCCAGCCTGTTCGTGCTGACGTTCGAGGTGGACTTCTTCACCCGGCACGGCTTCCGGGAGATCGACGGCTCACCGGTGAGCCAGGACGTCTACCTCGAGATGATGCAGTCGGCCGACGAGGGCGTGGCGGAGTTCCTCGACCTCGCCTACGTCAAGCCGAACACCCTGGGCAACACGCGAATGTTGCTGGATCTCTAGGTGCCGGAGGCTCGTGAGCAGAAAAAGCGGCTATAGCGACATTTTCTGCTCACAAGGCGAAGCCACCTACGCCGCGACCGACTCCGCCGCCACCGGGAGCGCCCCGGCGACGGGGAGCACGACGCGGACCGAGATCGCCTCACGGCACGAGGTCACCTCGACGGTGCCGCCGAGCAGGGCCGCCCGCTCGGCCAGGCCGGCGGGCACCCGACCGGGACGCGCACCCGGCACCCGGCTGCGCCCGGAGGCGACCTCGAGCACCACCGCGTCGTCGCGGTGCTCGACGCTGACGCACGCGGCCACCGGTCCGGACCGGGCCGTGACCTCGGCGACCAGCTCGGCGAGCAGGCGCGCGGCGAGCAGCCCGACCTCGGGGCACCCGTGTGCGGGTACGCCGCGGACGACCACCGACGGCGGGCGTCCCGCGTGGCGGGCCGCGGGCTGGCCACCCAGCGCCGCGGCGTGGCGCGCCGAGGCGACGAGCACCGCGACGCGGCCCTCGTCGAGGACGGCGTCGCCGTCACCGACCGGCCGCCCCGGCTCGGCGTCCACGGCCGCGAGGGTGGGCAGGATCGTCGCCACCCGGTGCCGCGCGATCCGACGGCGCCGCGGCTCCCCGGCCTCGGCCCCGGCGAGGACGCGCAGCTCGAGCGTGAGGGTGCGGTGGACCGGCGCGGGCAGGCCGAGCCGCCCGTCGACGTCGCCGCGGGCGTGCTCGTCGAAGGCGTGCAGCAGGTTCCCGCGCCCGGTCGCGATCGCGCGGCGGCGCCGGTGCAGCCCGACCGCGAAGGCCGCCGCGAGGACCAGCCCCAGCAGCAGGCACTCCCCCGGCTCCGGGGCGGCCTCGACGGGCAGGTCGACGCTGCCGGCGACGGCGGCCGTGGTCGGCGCGGTCGTCGTCGCGAACGGCGCCGCGATCGCCAGCACCGCGAGCACGGCGGCGAGCACGACACCCCCGGCCACCGCCGGGGCGTGGCGGCTGATCAGGGCGACGGCCACCGCGAGCGCCACCACCAGCAGGGGGCCGGCCGCGACGCTCGCGGGCAGCAGGACGACGACGAGCGCGGTCAGCGAGACCGCGAGGGCGCCGAGGACGGTGCCGGTGACGAGGGCCGCCGGGCGTAGGGCGTGGCCCCGCGCCGGGCGGGACGGGGCGGTCGGGACGGGCAGGCCACCGAGGGCGGCGGCGCGGTGCACGGCGTCGAGCGCGGTCCCCGCGTGGTGGGCGGTGCGCGCGACGGCATCGCGGTCCTCGGCGTCGGCCGGGATGTCGAGCAGGCGGTGCAGCGCGTCGACGACGGCCGCGCGCAGGTCGGCGACGATCCGCCCGCGCTCCCGCGCGACGGCCCGGGCCACCGCGGGGTCCCCGTCGTCGGCCTCCGTGTCCCCGCCGAGGGCGTCCGCACCGACGAGGACGACGTCGTCCGCGGGCCGGACGTCGGCGTGCGTCGTCCCGATCACCGTGCTGGACCCGTGCTCGAGCATGTCCGCCTCCCCCGACCCGTGGGATGTGCCGCGCAGCCTCTCAGACGCCTCGACGGCCGCTGCAGGGACACGCGGACCCGATCAGGCGGGTTCCTCGGGTCCGACACCGTCTCCCGGCTCGCCCTCCTCGCCCGCGCCCCCGTCGTCGGTCCCCCGGCTCGGAGCGGGCTCGCCGCGCAGCGAGGCCATCAGGTCGCCCAGCTCGTCGGGCTTGAACAGCACGTCACGGGCCTTGGAGCCCTCGCTCGGGCCGACGACGCCGCGGGTCTCGAGCAGGTCCATGAGCCGCCCGGCCTTGGCGAAGCCGACGCGCAGCTTGCGCTGCAGCATCGAGGTGGAGCCGAACTGGCTGGTGACGATCAGCTCCGCCGCCTGGCACAGGACCTCGAGGTCGTCCCCGATGTCCGGGTCGATCTCCTTCTTCTCGGCGGCGGCCTCGGTGGTGACCGTCTCGTCGTAGTCCGGCTCGGCCTGGGCCTTGCAGAACTCGACCATCGCCGAGATCTCGTCGTCGCCGACGAAGGCCCCCTGCAGCCGGTTCGTCTTGCCGGCGCCCATCGGGAGGAAGAGCGCGTCGCCCATGCCGATGAGCTTCTCGGCGCCCGGCTGGTCGAGGATGACGCGGCTGTCGGTGAGCGAGCTCGTGGCGAACGCCAGCCGGGACGGCACGTTGGTCTTGATCAGGCCGGTGACGACATCCACCGAGGGCCGCTGGGTGGCGAGCACCAGGTGGATGCCGGCCGCGCGGGCCTTCTGCGTGATCCGCACGATCGCGTCCTCGAC
>JAVXWR010000568.1:0-2653 GCA_032230725.1 Actinomycetota bacterium | reverse complement strand
CCGTCGGCGACCGACTCGACGAACAGCGGGTGGTCGTAGAAGTGCCGCAGCTTGGTGAGGTCGGGCACGAGGGCCTCGTCGCCGAGCCGCTCGATCGCCGCGGCCCGGGCCCGGGCGATGTCCTCGTGGTACTGCCGGCAGGCCGAGTAGCCGCCGTAGGCGCTGGTCGCGAAGACCAGCGCGTTCCGGATTCCGTCGCGGCCCATCTCGGTGACGGTGTCCTCGGCGAACGGGTGCCAGTTGCGGTTGCCGAAGTAGATCGGGAGGTCGTATCCGGCCTCGTCGAGCTGGGTGCGCAACGCCGCGTTGATCTCGCGGTTGAGGTCGTTGATCGGCGACCGGCCGCCGAAGTGGTGGTAGTGCTCCTCGACGGCGTCGAGCCGCTCCGGCGGGACCCCGCGCCCGCGCGTGACGTTCTCGAGGAAGGGCCGGACCTCGTCCGGGGCCTCCGGGCCGCCGAAGGACAGGACGAGGACGGCGTCGACCGGGTTCGTGCTCACCCCACCAGCGTTCCCCGCCGCGGACCCCCTGCCACGTGTCACCCCGCACTGCCCGGAACTGCTCCGAACGGCCGATCCCTCGGGTGAGTGGTCGGCTTTACCTTCTGCTCACGGCGCGAGGGGGCCTCGGGGTCGCTGGGGGGAACGAAGATGGACGAACTCATCGGGGTGCCCGTGGTGGGCGCGCCCGTGGTGGCCGGTGCGGGCTTCATCGCCCTCCTACTCACCGTGTTCGCCTACGTGTGGACCGATCTGATCCTGTCCGTGGTCCACGAGGGTGGCCACATGGTGATGGCCGTCCTCACCTTCCGCGGCTTCCGGTCCTTCCGCATCATCGGCACCGGGAACGCGGCGACCCGCATCGTCGACGACTCGTGGGGCCCCGGCGACTTCATCCTGACCCTCGCGGGGTACCTGGCACCTCCGCTCGTGGGCCTCGGGGGCGCGGCGGTACTCGCGCGGGGCAACGCGTGGGGCGTGCTCGTCATCGCCGCGATCCTGATGTTCGGGGCCTTCCTCTACGCCGAGGAGGGGCTGGCCAACGTGGTCACCGTCGTGGCGTTCGCCGGCCTGCTCCTGCTCCTGTGGCGTGGATCGGCGTTCCTTCAGCTCACGGTCGCCGTCCTGATCGTCTGGCTGCTCCTGATCGGCGGTGTCGTCGACGCCGTGAAGATGGGCCGGACGGGCGGCGCGGACGCCGCCGTGATGGCCCGGCGGACCTGGATCCCGGCGCTCGTATGGCAGGCGTTCTGGGTGACCGTCGCGCTCGTGTCCCTCTACGCGGGCGGGCGGCTGCTGTTCGTCGGCACCGCGTGGCCGGCCGGGGTGTGGCCGTTCGACGTCCGCGCCTGATGCCACGTCGGGGCGGGGCTCAGCCGTCCTCGGCCGGGCGGTCGTCGGCGAACGAGGGGTGCTCGTGCGCGACGACCCACCCGCCGTCCTCGCGCCGGAGCCCGAGCGTGAGGCGCAGGCGATGGTCCGGGTCGCGGCGCAGCTCCGCCGGCGTGCCGCACCACAGCAGCGCGTACGCGTACGCCACGTCGGTGCCCGCCGCCACCTCGAGCGACTCGATCTCGAACGACGCGCCCGAGGCCTGCCACTCGAAGAACCCGGGCCACGTCTGCTCGTACGCCGCGATCCCCCGGACGCCCTGCTCCGGGGGCGGGACGTCGAACATGACGATGTCGTCCGCGTGGTCGGCGAGCACCCCGGTCATGTCACCGGTGTGCACGGCGGTCGCCCACCGCCGGACCAGGTCGCGGATGACCTGCTCGTCGTCGGCCATCGCGTCGCCTCCTCCGTCAGACCCCGACTGCGTGGAACCCGCCGTCGGCGTGCACCATCTCGCCCGTCGTGCTCGGCAGCCAGTCCGAGAGCAGCGCACAGGCCGTCTTCGCGACCGGGGTCGGGTCGGAGAGGTCCCAGCCCAGCGGCGCGCGGTCGGTCCAGGCCTGCTCGAACGCCGCGAAACCGGGGATCGACTTCGCGGCCATCGTCTTCAGCGGCCCGGCGGCGACGAGGTTGACGCGGATCCCGTCCGGACCGAGGTCACGGGCGAGGTAGCGGGTCGTCGACTCGAGCGCGGACTTCGCCACGCCCATCCAGTCGTACGCGGGCCAGGCCACGCGGTTGTCGAAGTCCATCCCGACGATCGACGACCCGCGCGAGAGCAGCGGGCGGCACGCCACCGCGAGCGACTTCAGCGAGTACGCCGAGACCTCGATCGCGGTCGACACGTCCGACCATTCCGCGTTGAGGAACGCCCCCTCCCCCAGCGCGCCGGCCGGGGCGAACGCGATCGAGTGCAGCACGCCGTCGAGCCCGTCGACGTGCTCGCGCACCTGGTCGGCGAGCCCGTCGAGGTGCTCCTGGTTCTGCACGTCGAGCTCGATGACCGGCGCCTCCTGCGGCAGCCGTTGCGCGACCCGCTTGACCAGCGAGAGCCGGCCGAACCCGGTGAGGATCACGGTCGCCCCGGCCTCCTGGGCCGCCTTCGCGACGTGGAACGCGATCGACGCGTCGGTGATGATCCCGGTGACCAGGATCCGCTTGCCGTCCAACAGGCCCAACGGAAACTCCTTGTGCTCGATTCGAGAGGTGCGCTTCGCGCTCGTGAGCACTTTCGGTCGCTATGGCCACCGAAAGTGCTCACG
>JAVXWR010000557.1:0-4154 GCA_032230725.1 Actinomycetota bacterium | reverse complement strand
TCCTGCTCGCCCCGCCGCTGCTCATGGTCCTCGCCCTGACCGCGGTGTCGCTGGTGGTCAACCGCTCACGGCTGGGGTTCGACCTGGCGGGCGGGCGGATCCGGACGCTGCCGGCGCTGGGCCCGCTGTGGAGCTCCTACCTCGCCGAGTGGCATCCCGTCTCGGGCGGCACCGCCGCGCCCGCGTCGGCCGCGCTCGCCGTCGTCGGGGTCCTGGGCGGCATCCTGTGGCCGGTCGCGGGTTCCGACGGTCCCGCGGCCGCGGTGTCGCTGGTGCTCCTCGGCGCCCTGCCGCTGGCGGGGCTCTCGGCCTACGTCGCGACCCGGGGGATCCGCGTGGGCCGGGTGCTGCGCGCGTCCGCCGCCGCGGTCTACGCGCTGCTCGGGATCGCCGGGGCGGCCGTGGCGCAGGGCCGGCTCGACGGCGTCGCCGCCGTGGTCCTGCTCCCGATGGTCCTGGCCGGCGTCGCCGCCGTGCTGCGCGGCAGCCGCGTCGAGGGCCGGCGCGGTTCGTGGTGGAGCGCCGCGGCGGGGACGGTCCTGCTGCTCGCCGTGGTCTCGGCGTTCGCGCCCCTGGTCCACGTCCTCGTGCTCGTCGTCGTGGTCGTCGGCTTCGTCCTCGTGCCCGCCCCCGCCGGCGCCGCCCGGCGGCGGGCGATCGCGCTCGGCGTCGTCGTCGTGCTGCCCGTCCTGCTGCTCCTGCCGTGGCCCTCGACGCTGCTGCGCGCCCCGCAGGTCCTCGTGCACGGCACCGGCTCACCGGTGCTCGAGCGGTTCGCCGGGACGCTCGACGTGCTCTCGCTCGATCCCGGCGGCCCCGGGTCGCTGCCCGTGATCGGGCTCGTCGTGCTGCTGGCCGCGGTCGGGGGAGCCCTGCTCGCGCCGCGGCGCAGCGTCGTGCCGGGCCTCGCGATCACCGTGCTCGGTGTCGTCGCCGCCGGCATCGTCGGGACGGTGTCCCTCCCGCCGCTCTCCGGCGGCGACCCCCGCCCCGGCTGGACCGGTCCCGCGCTCGCCTTCGCCGCGTGCGGCGCGCTGTGGACCCTGCTCGCGCTGGTCGCGGAAGCGCAGGTCACGCCGCTGGGCACGCTGGTCACCGGCCGCTCGGGGCCCAGGCAGCGGCCCGCGCCGCGCCGCCGCGGCGACTCGGAGATCGACCTCGGTCCCGACGGCGTCCTCGCGCGCGTCTCGGGTGGCACCGCGTCGGCGGCCTCGCGGGTCGGCACCGTCCTGGGCTCCCGGCTGCGCACCCGCCGCAGCGCCACGGGCGCCGGCGGGCGGCGTGTTCGCGGGTCCGCGGTCCCGGTCACCGCGACGGTCGCGGCCGCCCTGGCCGTGGCCGCGGTGCTGCTCGGCGCCGGCGGCGCGGTGGCCCCCCGGCCCGCCCCGACGCTCGATCCGGATCTCGCCGCGCGCCTGGACTCCGCGGGCGCGAGCGTCGTCGACGTCGGGCTCACGCGGCTCCCCGACGGCCCCGGCTACGCCCTCGACGCCGACCGCACCCGCCGGGCGGGGGTCGACCTCCCGCGCTACGGCGACGACGACCTCGCCCCGGTCGGCGCGGCGCCCGCCCGCCTGACCCGCGACGTCTCCGCGCTGCTCTCCGGCGACCCGGCGAAGGTCCAGGCGGGGGCGGCCGAGCTCGCCACCGCGGGCACCGCCGCCGTCGTGCTGCCCGACGCCGCCGTCGCCGACCGTGCCCGCCAGGCCGCCGGGCCGCTGCTCTCCACGGCCCCGCCGACCAGCGACGGCCGTCCGGTGCTGGCCGTCGGGCTGCCCGCCGCCGGCGCGGTCCTGCTCGAGCCGCCCGTCTCCGACGACGCGACCGACGCCAAGGCCGCCCCGCAGCGCGCGACCGGCATCGCCGCGCTGCCCGCCGTGCCGCCTGGGGTGGGCGTGCAGATCTCGCCCGGCGCGAACCGGCGGCTCGTCGTCCTCGCCGCGGAGCGCGAGTCGGGCTGGAACGCCAGCGTCGGCGGGTACCCGGCGCCCGTGGTCCCGGCGTGGGGGCACCTCGTCGGGGTGGCGGTGCCCTCGACCGGCGGGCCGGTGGTGATCGAGCGGGACGACACGCTGCGGGATCTGCTGCTGCTCACCCAGCTCGCCCTGGTCCTGTTCACCGCGGTCTCGGCGCTGCCCTCGCGCACGCGACTGGACTGAGACGTCCACGCTGTCGGGGGTCGGCGATACCGTCCCCGGTGTGATCGACCACTTCGGGTTCCCGGTCGCCGACGTCGACGCCTCCGTCGCGGCCTACCTCCGCCTGTTCGCCCCCCTCGGCCTCCAGGAGGCGCTGCGCATCCCCCACGAGGGCAGTGCCGTGGTGGGCCTCGCCGGCCCCGACGGCCCGCCGCAGTTCTGGCTCACTCCCGGCGGGGCCCTCGGCCGTGAGCTGCACGTCGCGTTCTCGGCGCCGGACCGCGCGGCGGTCGACGCCGTGCACGCCGTCGCCCTCGAGGCCGGGGTGGAGGTGCTGCACGCCCCGCGGGAGTGGCCGGAGTACCACCCCGGCTACTACGGGGTGTTCCTGCGCGATCCCGACGGTCACAACGTGGAGGCCGTGCACCACGGCTTCTAGTAGGGGTCAGTCCTCGCCGTCGATCGTGTCCGGCTCGACGCCGAGGTACTCGGCCACCTGCTCGACGAGCACGTCGTGCAGCAGGTCCGCGAGGTCCTCGCCGTCGAGCGCCCGCGCCTCGAGCGGGCGGCGGTAGAGCACGATCCGGGCGCGGGTCGGGGCGCCCCGGCGGTCGACGCCCGCGGGGACGAGTCGGGCCAGCGGGATGTCCCCGTCGCCGACCACGCCGTCGTCGTCGGGAGCGGTGTCGCCGACGTCGGGCACGTCGTCCACCGCGACGTCGAGCTCGTCGAGCTCGGCGCCCCAGCGGTCCTCGATCGGCTCGAGCGCCTCGAGGACGACCGCGTCGAACCGCTCGGCCCGCGTGCGGGCGGCCGGTGAACCGGCGGGGTAGAGCGGCGCCCGCATTCCGCGTCCACGCCGGTCCCGCCGCCGCCGCGGGCGGCTCGGGATCGGGGGCCGCGCCGAGCTGCGGTCCGACCGTTCGGGCTCCCGGGCGCCGGTCCGCGTCCCACCTCTCGCCACGGGCGGCGAGCTTACGCCGCCCGAGCGCCCACATCGGTGCGACCGGGCGGGGAACCTCCCGTCCACATGGTCATCAGCACGCGGGGCAGCTCCGGGTGCCTCCCGGGCTGCCGCGTGTGCCCCTCGTGGGGGAGCAGGGGCGGGAGCAGGGGCGGACCGAGAGCAGGCTTCGCGATTCCTTGATCACGGGTACACGAGGCAGCCCAGCGGCTCGCCGAACCTGCCGGATGTGCCCCTCGTGGAGAAAGCCGCTGCGCGGCCGACGCAGGCACGGCCCGACTGCGGGTCTCCGACCCCCGAGGTCCGACCCCGGCGTCCGACCCCGACGCGCCGAGCGCGCCTGCCCGGTGCCGTGCCCGCGGGCGACTATCGTCCTGCGACGTGCGAGGCGTACGGAAGTGCTCGCGGACGGGGTGCGGCCGTGCGGCCGTCGCCACGCTGACGTACGTCTACTCCGATTCGACGGCCGTCGTGGGCCCGCTGGCGACCAGCGCGGAACCCCACTCGTACGACCTCTGCGAGGCCCACGCGCTGCGCCTCACCGCCCCGCGCGGGTGGGAGGTCGTGCGCTACGAGGGCGATTTCCCCTCCGAGCCCTCCGCCGACGACCTCACCGCGCTCGCCGAGGCCGTCCGCGAGGCGGGGCGGGCCGAGCCGCCGAGCGAGGCGGTCGGGCACGTCGGGGCGGTCGCGGGCACCGGGCGCCGCGGTCACCTGCGGGTCCTGCCCGACCCGTCCGGTTCCTGACGCGACCCCGTCCGACCGGCCCCGGGACCCCGCGCGCCGCCACGCCGCACCCCCACCGGCCCACCCGACCGCCCACCCCATCGGTGGCCGCCGCACCGCACGTTGTCGGACCCGGCCGATACGCTGACGGACGTGAGCAGTTCAGCGCCGGCTCAGCAGGCTCAGCAGGATCGACACCGCGGGGAGTCCGCGGACGCCCAGCGCGCCCGTGTGGTCCGCGAGGTGATCAAGGCCTACGACGTGCGCGGTCTCGTCGGGGAGCAGCTCGACGCCGCCTTCGTCCGTGACGTGGGCGCCGCGTTCGC
>JAVXWR010000546.1:0-2546 GCA_032230725.1 Actinomycetota bacterium | reverse complement strand
GCGCCCGCGAAGGCGACGGGGCGTCCGTCGTGGTCGCGGCCGTCGACCACGACCACCTCGCCCAGCGCGGCGTCGAGTGGCCCCAGGTCGAGCCCGCCGGGCTCCCGGTCCTCGTCCGCAGCGGCCGCCGAGCCGTCCGTCGACGGGGCGTCGCGGGCGCGCAGCCGGTGGCGCAGGGCCAGCCCCGCCCAGGTCCCCACGAGCTCACCCCGGACTCGCAGCAGTCCCGCGACCAGCGCCGCCGACAGCACGACCCCCGCGAGCGGGAGCAGGCCCGGACGCAGGGCGACCAGACCGAGGGCCACGGCCAGCCCGACCTCGACGACGAGGATCCCGCCGAGCCGGCCGGGGACCGCCCCCGCCCCGCCCCGCCGCCCGCCGTCCTCCCGCCCGTCGCGGCCGCCCGGTCCGGAGCGCACCACCACGCTCACCGGGCGCTCCGGCGTCGGACGAGCAGGAGCCCGGCGACCGCGAGGACCACGACGACGGTTCCGGTGGCCAGCCACGGCAGGACACTCCCGCGGGCCGGCGGCGACGGCGCCGGGGCGGCCGGGACGGGCGCCCGCACCCCGGCCAGCGCGGCGCGGACGTCGAGCGCGCCGGCGCCCACGACGGGGTCGCGCCCCGCCCCGGCCCCCGGCACGGGCGCGGCGGTCCCGACGAGCCGCGCGACGATCTCCCCGGCCGGCAGCGTCGGGAAGCGGGCGCGGAGCAGGGCGGCCGCCCCGGCGACGCGCGCGGCCGCGAAGCTCGTGCCGGTCACCGGCCCCGGGGCCGACCCGGGCAGCGTGAGGTCGGCGGTGAGGCCGCCCGAGCGCGCGTCCAGGGCGGCCGGGACGTCCCCGGGCGCCGCGAGGTCCACCCAGGGTCCGGCGAGCGAGGCGGGGTCCGGGTGGCCCGCGGCGTCGAGCGCCCCCACGGTGAGGACGTCGTCGTCGAACCAGCCGGGCGCGGGCACCGTCGTGACCCGCTCGCGGACCTGCGCCGGGTCGTTCGCCGGGCAGGCCGGCCCGACGTTGCCCGCGGCGGCGACCACGACGATCCCGCGGGCCGCGGCGTCGTGGAGCGCGGCCCGCAACGCGCCCAGCGCGGGGTCCGTCCCGCCGACGAGGGCCGCGGCGGGACGGCAGGCGGCGACGGCGAGGGTGAGCACCCCGACGCCCGGACGCGCGGCCGCGGCCCGGACCGCCCGGGCGAGGGTGGCCTCGTCGCCGGCCTCCGCCGCCCCTGCCGCCGAGGACCAGGCGCTGTCGGCGCGCACCGCGAGGATCCGGGCGCCGGGAGCGACCCCGGAGACGCCGTCGTCCGCCCCCGGAGCCGCGGCGACGATCCCGGCGACGGCCGTGCCGTGCCCGTCGCAGTCGGCGGTGGCCGAGCGCCCGGCGACGAAGTCACCGCCGTCGACCACCCCGCCGGACAGGCGCGGGTGCGCCGCGACCCCGGAGTCGACGACCGCGACGGTGACCCCGCGCGCGTCCGTGCCCGCGACCGCGTCGGGCTCCGGGGTCAGCGCCGCGAAACCGTCCGGGGCCACCGCGGTGGGACACGGCCCGCGCGACGAGAGGCCCGGCAGCGCGCCCGGTGCCGTGGGGAGGGCGGCGAGGGCGGCCGGGTCCGGCGGCGGCGGTGCGGGCGGGGCCACCGCGACGCCCTGGCCCGCGATGCCCTGGCTCGCGATGCCCTGGCCCGCGGCGTCCTGGGCGAGCGCCGGCCCCGCGGTGACGAGCAGCGCCGTCACGACGGCGAGCACGGCGGCCGATGCCCGGGACCCGACGCTTCCTCCGGACACCGCCCTCACAGCAGCCGCACCGCCGAGTAGAGGTCGCAGACAGCGAGCGCGAGCGGGATGACGGCCGCGATCCCGACGCCCTCGAGCAGGTCCACGGCCCGGCGCGCGGCGGGGGAGGAGCGCCGGCCCGGGAGGGCCGAGCCGAGCAGCACCGCGAGCGCGCCCACGAGGACCGCCACGACCGCGAGCCCGACCCGCGCCGCCCCGCCCGGTGCCGCGGCCACCGCCCCGACCCCCACCGCCGCGCCGCCCACGAGGGCCCCGACCAGCAGGATCGTCGCCGGCAGCGCGTTGGCGTAGCTGCGCGAGCGCAGGGCGGGCAGGACCACGAGCAGCACGGCGAGCACCCAGCCCGCGGTGCCCCGCCACCCCTCGCCGGGCTCGGCGGCGAGCACCGCCGCGGCGGCGGCGAGCACCACGACGGTGCCGCCCGCGAGCCCGGCGAGCACGGCGTGCGCGCGGTCGGCGCGGCGGTCCAGCGCCGCCGGGTCGCCCGGCCCGGCGTCCTCGGCGAGCTCGGCCGCCGACGCGGGGACCTGGGGCAGCGGGAGGCGGGAGAGGGCGATCCCGAGGCGGGGCAGCGCGGAGAGGACGACGAGCGCGACGGCACCCGCACCCGCCGCGACGGCCGGGGCGCCCGCCTCGGCGCCGCGGGCCGCCGCGAGCGCGCCCACGATCGTCGCGGCGGCCCCGACGACCAGGGCGATGCCCGCGGCCGTGGCCAGTCCGACGAGGACCGCGAGCGCGACGCGGTCGG
>JAVXWR010000540.1:0-3500 GCA_032230725.1 Actinomycetota bacterium | reverse complement strand
CCGCCCGCGACGAGATCGTGCTCTCCGACGACGACTTCCCCACCGACCGCTACCTGCTCGAGGGCATCGCCGCCGAGACCGGGCGCACGCTGCGCTGGATCCCCACCGACCGGGCGGGCGGGGTCGCCGTCGAGCAGGTGGCGCAGACGGTCGGGCCGCGCACCGCGCTCGTCGTGCTCTCCCACGTCGCCTACCGCTCGGCGTTCCTCGCCGAGGCGGCGGCGATCACGCGGGTCGTCCACGACGCAGGCGCGCTGGTGTGCTGGGACCTCTGCCACTCGGTGGGGTCGGTGCCCGTGGCGCTCGACGCGTGGGGCGCCGACCTCGCCGTCGGGTGCACCTACAAGTACCTCGGCGGCGGCCCGGGCTCCCCGGCCTTCGCCTACGTGGCGGCGCGGCACCACGGGGTGCTCCGCCAGCCGGTGCAGGGCTGGTTCGGGCGCGAGGACCAGTTCGCGATGGCCGCGGGCTACGTGCCGGCCGCGGGTGTGCGGCAGTACCTGTCCGGCACGCCGCCGGTGCTCGCGACCGTGCCGCTGCGGGTGGCCCTCGACCTGTACGCCGAGGTCGGGATCGCGGCGGTGCGCGCGAAGTCGGAGGCGCTCACCGCGTTCGCCGTCGAGATCGCCGACGAGACGCTCGCGCCGCTCGGGGTCCGCCTCGCCTCGCCCCGCGACCCCGCGCGCCGCGGCGGGCACGTGACGCTGGCCCACCCCGACGCCCGGGACGTGGTCGCGGCCTGCTGGCGCCGCGGCGTCATCCCGGACTTCCGCGCGCCCGACGGCATCCGCGTCGGACTGGCCCCCCTCTCGACGTCGTTCACCGAGGTGGCGCAGGGGCTCGCCGAGGTGCTGGGGGCGCTGCGTGGGCGCCGGGTGTCGCGGTAGGGCGTCAGGTGTCGAGCAGCTCGGGCGCGACGATCTCCTCGACGGTCCGGCGGCGCGCCGAGAGACCCTGTTCGTGGTGGTAGCGCAGGAAGGTGTCCAGCGCCGTCCGGTTCGCCGAGACCCCGTAGGGCCACCAGTCCTCGCCGAGGAGCCGGTCGTTCCGCTCCATCAGCGGATTGAGCCAGGGCACCATGACCGGTGTCTGGTAGAGGCGGCGGAACCCCCGGTAACGCTGCGCGCCGGCCTCCTTGGCGTCGCGGAACGCGGTGTAGAGCGCGCGGGCGAGCCCGGGATGGGCCGCGAGCAGGTCGCGCCGGACCACGACGGTGTGCATGATCGGGAAGTTCCCGGTCCGGCGGTAGTAGTCCCGCTCGAGGGGTTCGTAGTCGACGAACAGGCGGGTGATGTTCGGGGACCCGTCCAGGAACGGTTGCGGGACGTTGGCGGTGAACAGCGCGTCGATCTCGCCGGAGTCGAGCATGCCCGACAGCGTCCTGCCCTCCGGCACGGTCGTGATCTCCAGGCCGTCGGGATGCGGATGGCTGGTAAATCCGAACGGCGGGGCGGGACGGTCCAGCCCGCCGATGACCCACCGGTTGCGTTCGGGCCGGAAGCCGTACTCGTCGGCGAGGATGCCCTTCATCCAGACGCCGGGGTCCTGGCCGTAGACGCCGAACTCGCCGATCGTCCTGTCGACGAGGTCGGTGGGCCCGGTGATGCCGCTGTCGGAGTTGACGAACACGGCCGAGTGCCGGAACGCCCGGCAGGGAAAGACCGGGATGGCCACGAACGGGACACCCTGGTCGAGCGCGCGCAGCAGGAACGTCATCCCGAACTCGGAGACGTCGACGTCCTCACCGCGCACCATCCGCGTGAAGATCTCCGGCAGGGTCGCCGCGGTCGACATCGTCGTGCTGCCGACCCCGTCCACCGTCACCGATCCGTCGAACAGTGCCTCGGTCGTGTCGTACCGGAAGCTCCCGATACGCAGGTCCGGTCCGGTCATGTCCCACCACTCTCGTCGCCGGTCGGGTGCACGTCCGATCGTGTCCGGGTGCGCACCCGGGCGGCCAACACCGAGGCGGGCGGCTCGATACCCGATCGGTATGGTGGGGCCGTGGAGCTGCGGGGGCTGCGGTACTTCGTGGCCGTCGCCGAGGAACGCCACATCGGTCGCGCCGCCGTCCGGCTGCAGATGACGCAGCCCCCTCTGAGCCGGGCCATGCGCCGGCTCGAGGACGACCTCGGCGCGACCCTGCTCGTCCGGACCCCGACCGGGGTGGAGCTGACCGAGGCGGGCCGGACCCTCTACGACGATGCCCGGCCGCTGCTCGAGCACGCCGACCGCGTCGAGACACGCGTGCGCTCCACGGCCGGGCGCACGGTCCTGACCGTCGGGTCGCTGGCCGACGCCGCCGACCTCGTGGGCGGCCGGATCGTCCCGGCGTTCCGGGCGCGCCACCCCCACGTGTCGGTACGCGTCCACGAGGCCGACCTCGGGGACCCCAGCGCCGGGCTGCGAACCGGGCTGGTCGACGTCGCACTGACCCGGCTCCCCTTCACCGACGACGGACTGCGCAGCCACGTCCTGCAGACCGAACCGGTCGGCCTCGTCGTGCGCGACGACGACCCGCTCGCCGGCCGCTCGTCGGTGCGGCTGGCCGAGCTGCCCGAGCGGCGATGGGTGCGGCTGCCGGCGGACACCGACCCCGTGTGGAGCGCCTACTGGACCGGCCCCGGGAGCGCCGGGGACCAGGGCACCCCGATGCGGACCATCCAGGAATGCCTGCAGGCGGTCCTGTGGGACGGCCGCTCGGCGCTCGCCCCGCTGGACCAGCTCACCCCCGCCGGGCTGGTCACCGTCCCGGTCGCCGACCGCCCGCCCAGCAGGCTGGTCCTCGCCTGGCCGGCAGCCGACCCGTCCCCCCTGGTCCGCTCGTTCGTCCGGGCCGCGGCCGAGGCCTACCGCCGCGGGGGCCACCGACACGGCTGACCGCCCACCGGCAACGCCGAGGGCACCCCCCTACCGCCACCAGAAGATCGCCAGCACCACCAGCACGTCCACCCCGACGACGAGCGCCGCCACCGTCGCCGCCCACACCGGCGTCCGCCGCCACGCCGCGAGGCCGGTCGCGACGAGCGCCACGACCGCCCCGGCCACGTGCCCGGCGAGCACCCCGACGCCGGGGCCGGTCGCGGCCAGCACGAGGGGCGCGACGAGCACCACGACCGTGAGGACCATCAGCCCGCCGGTGAGCACCCGCGCAGCCTCGACGAGCCGGTGCAGCGCGGTCGGGCGGTGCTTCCCGATCGGCCGGCCGAACGCCCCGGTGCGGACGCCGGTGACGACGGTCGGGTAGGCGTCGGGGACCGTCTGCAGGCGCCGCGGGGCCGTGGCGCGGGCCGGCGGGGGCACCTCCGCCGCCGCGGCGGGTGCGGTGGGCAGGCCCGCCGACGGGGTGGGGACGCCGTCCGGCGGGGTCGGGTCCTCGGGCGGGAGCGCGGCGTGGCCGGTCATCGGGGTGGGGTCCTCGCAGGGGATCGAGGGGACGCGGGGGCCGGTGCTCACGGGGCGAGCAGCGCCCAGGGTTCGAGGGACGGGGCGGCGGCACG
>JAVXWR010000857.1:0-3880 GCA_032230725.1 Actinomycetota bacterium | reverse complement strand
TGCCGATCTCCGACGAGGTGCTGCTCGACCGCGAGCGGTGCGTGCTCTGCCAGCGCTGCACCCGGTTCTCCGAGCAGATCGCCGGCGACGACTTCATCGAGCTGCTCGAGCGCGGCGTCCACCAGCAGATCGGCACCGAGGAGACGGCGTACGGCGAGGGCGAGGACTTCCAGTCCTACTTCTCCGGCAACACCATCCAGATCTGCCCGGTCGGCGCGCTGACCTCGGCGTCCTACCGGTTCCGCAGCCGCCCGTTCGACCTGGTCTCGACGCCGGGCCAGTGCGAGCACTGCGCCTCGGGCTGCACCACCCGCCGGGACTGGCGCCGCGGGGGCGTGACCCGCGTGCTCGCGGGCGAGGACCCGAACGTCAACGAGGAATGGCTCTGCGACAAGGGCCGCTTCGGCTTCCGCTACCCGACCTCGCCGCAGCGGGTGCTGGCGCCGATGGTCCGCGGTGACGACGGCGAGCTCGCACCGGTCTCCTGGATGGTGGCGCTCGAGCGCGCTGCGGAGCTGCTCCTGGCCGCTCGCGACGGCCGGGGCCCCGGGCGCGTGCTCGTGGGCGAGGACGGCGCGGAGGTCGAGGGCGACCCGAAGCAGGGGGTCGGCGTGCTGCCCGGCGGCCGGCTCACGGTCGAGGACGCCTACGCCTACGCCAAGTTCGCGCGCCTGGCGCTGCGCACCAACGACGTCGACCAGCGCGCCCGCGTCCACTCCGGCGAGGAGCTCGACTTCCTCGCGGGCCACGTCGCGGGTGTCGCTCCCGGCCACGTCTCCTACGCCCACCTCGAGGCCGCCCGCACCGTGCTGTGCGTGGCGTTCGAGCCCGAGGAGGAGTCGCCGATCGTCTTCCTGCGGCTGCGCAAGGCCGCCCGCCACGGCACCCGGGTGGTGCACGTCGGGTCGTGGAGCACGCCCGCGGTGGTGAAGACCGGCGGCCACCTGGTGCGCACCGCCCCCGGCGACGAGCCCGCCGCCCTCGACGCGCTCCCGGAGGACGTCGCGGCCGCGCTCGCCGAGCCCGGCGCGGTCGTCCTCGTCGGGGAGCGGGCCGCGGAGGTGCCGGGCCTGCTGACCGCGGTCGACGCGCTCGGGGCCCGGACGGGGGCCCGGATCGCCTGGGTGCCCCGGCGCGCGGGGGAGCGCGGCGGGGTGGACGCCGGTGCGCTCCCGACGCTGCTGCCCGGTGCGCGTCGGGTGGACGACGCCGACGCGCGCGAGGCCGTCGCCGCCGTCTGGGGCGTGCCGACCCTGCCCGAGACGCCCGGTCGGGACGTCACCGCGATGCTGCGGGCCGCGGCGGAGGGCGTGCTGGCGGGCCTCGTCGTCGGGGGCCTGCAGGTCGACGACCTGCCCGACCCGGCCCTGGTCCGCGCGGCGCTCGCCGAGGCCGACGTCGTGATCTCGCTGGAGCAGGTGCTCTCCGAGGTCAGCGGCTACGCCGACGTCGTCCTCCCGGTGGCGCCCGCGGTCAACCGCGCCGGCACCTACCGCAACTGGGAGGGCCGCGACCGGCCGTTCGGGACGACCATCGACCCCGGCCAGGGCGGCTCCGGGCGCGTCGGCGGAACGGCGGCGGTCATGCTGCCCGACTGCCGGGTGCTCGACTCGCTCGCCGTCGAGATGGACGTCGACCTGTTCACCCAGACCCCGGCCGCGGCGGCCGCCGAGCTCGCCGAGCTCGGCACCGTGGCGGTCACCCCGTCGACGCCGGCCACCCACCCGAGCGTCAGCGACGGACCGTTGCGGACACCTGACGTCAGGACGGCGCCTTCCTCACACGCCGGGCCGGCCCCCGTCCGGCTCGCCACCTGGCGCCAGCTGCTCGACGGCGGCGCGCTGCTCGCCGAGGAGCCCGACCTGCCCGGCACCGCCCGGCCCGCCCGGCTGCGGGTGGCCGCCCCGACCGCGCAGCGCCTCGGCCTCGTCGCCGGCGAGCCCGCCCGCCTGCAGCCCGCCGAGGGCGTCGCCGCGGGCGGGCTGGACCTCGTCGTCGAGCTCGCCGACCTGCCCGAGGACGTCGTCTGGGCGCCCTCGCACGTGCCCGGACCGGGTGCGGTCACGACCCTCGCCGGGCTCGGACTGCGCCACGGCGGCCCGGTCCACGTGACCGGGTCGCAGCCTCCCGGGGCGGGCGTCGCCCCCCGGGACACCGTCACCGCCGCCCCGGGAGACCAGCAGTGAACCCGCTCCCCCCACCCGGTACGCCGGGCTACACCCAGGCGCTGCTCGCCGGCGACCCGCTGTGGCTGACGATCGTCAAGGTCGTCATCGTGTTCGCCCTGCTCCTGGTCATGACGCTGTTCATGATCTGGCTCGAGCGGCGCGTCGTCGGCCGCATGCAGCAGCGGCCCGGACCGAACTGGAACGGGCCGTTCGGGCTGCTGCAGTCGCTGGCCGACGGGCTCAAGCTCGCGTTCAAGGAGGACATCCGCCCGACGCTGGCCGACTTCCCGGTCTTCTTCATCGCGCCGGTCATCTCGACGATCCCCGCGTTCGTCGCGTTCGCGGTCATCCCGCTGGGACCCGAGGTCTCGATCTTCGGTCACCACACCGCGCTGCAGGTCGCGGACCTGCCGGTGGGCATCCTCGTCGTCCTGGCCTGCTCGTCGGTCGGCGTCTACGGGATCGTGCTCTCGGGTTGGGCGTCCGGCTCGCCGTACCCGCTGCTCGGCGCGCTGCGCTCGACCGCACAGGTCATCTCCTACGAGCTGGCCCTGGGCCTGTCGATCATCGGCGTGGTGCTCTACGCCGGCTCGCTCTCGACCGCGGACATCGTCGCCGCGCAGGAGAGCGGCTGGTACATCTGGCTGCTGCCGGTGAGCTTCGTGGTGTTCGCGATCTCGATGGTCGGCGAGACCAACCGCGCCCCGTTCGACCTCGCCGAGGCCGAGTCCGAGCTGGTCGGCGGGTTCCACACCGAGTACTCGTCGCTGAAGTTCGCGCTCTTCTTCCTCGCCGAGTACGTCAACATGGTCACCCTCTCCGCGGTCGCCACGACGCTCTTCCTCGGCGGCTGGCGCGCTCCGTGGCCGCTCTCGCTGTGGGCGGGGGCGAACGAGGGCTGGTTCCCGGTCATCTGGTTCATCTCGAAGATGTTCGTGTTCCTGTTCGTCTACATCTGGCTGCGCGGGACGCTGCCGCGCCAGCGCTACGACCAGTTCATGCGGCTGGGCTGGAAGATCCTCATCCCGGTCAGCCTGGTCTGGGTCGTCGCGGTGTCCGCGCTGCGCGTGCTGCGGGTCCAGTACGGCACGGTGTCCGCCCCGGTGGTGCTACTGATCGGCGCCGTCGTGCTGGTGGTCGCGGTCGTCGTCGCGTTCCTGCTGCCCGACCGGCGCTCCGACGACGACGAGGCGCCGGCCGAGCCGACGATCGTGTCCGACTACCCGGTGCCCCCGCTGGACCTCGCCGTCCCGCCGTCGCCGCCCCGGCGACGGCGCGCGGTGGCACCACCCGCGAAGGAGACCGCCGCCGTGGGCAGCGGTTCCGAGGCCGAGGGAGACGCCTGATGGGCATGTTCGACGGCATCGCGGGCTTCGGGGTGACCTTCTCGACGATGTTCAAGAAGGTCGTCACCGAGGAGTACCCGCTGGTCAAGAAGGTGACCGCGCCGCGCTACCACGGCCGCCACCAGCTCAACCGGCACCCGGACGGCCTCGAGAAGTGCGTGGGCTGCGAGCTCTGCGCCTGGGCGTGCCCCGCCGACGCGATCTACGTCGAGGGCGGCGACAACACCCCGGAGGAGCGGTTCTCGCCGGGCGAGCGCTACGGCGCGATCTACCAGATCAACTACCTGCGCTGCATCGGCTGCGGGCTCTGCATCGAGGCGTGCCCGACGCGGTCGCTGACGATGACCAACGAGTACGAGCTCGCCG
>JAVXWR010000846.1:0-3895 GCA_032230725.1 Actinomycetota bacterium | reverse complement strand
CGGCGCGGCCGTGCGGGCCGTCGGTCGCCTCGGTGAAGAGCGTGAGGACGGTGATCTCGCAGCGGGGCGCGAGCTCACGGAGCAGGGCGCCGCAGGAGAGGACGGCGTCGTCGAGGTGGGGGGAGAGGACGAGGCAGCGCGCCCCCGCGCTCAGCGCGGACCGCAGGGGCGCGGGCACCGGCTCGGTCACGGCGACTCCTCTCGTCCGGGTCTTCGTCGGTGGCGCCGGCGGCGCTCAGGCGGACAGGGCGTCCGTGCCGGTGCCGGTCACCTGGGCGGGGCCCGCGACCTGGGCCGCGAGGAGTCCCGCGGCACGCAGGCGGGCCGCGACGAACTGGTCCGCGCAGGGCAGGCCGTCGATGAGCAGGCGGCCGGCGACGACGGTGCCGCGACCGGCGGCGACGGCGGCGAGGACGGCACGGTCGCGGCGGCTGAGCTGGCCGAGGGTGGTGCTCATGGTGTGCTCCCGGAGGCTGGTGGAGGGCGTCTCGTTGACGGCTCTCAGCCTGACCGTGGACCCCCTCCGACCGCGGTGGAGACGTCCCCACGACGACGGGTGCCCGCCCTCCGATCCGGGGTGGGGTCACCCCTACCTCCGGACTCCGAGGCCTCAGAGCACGCCGGTGAGCACCAGCGCCACCACGAGCAGGATCAGGACGACCACGCCCGCGACGACGAGCACGACGGTCCGCGTCCGATTCGACGGCTTCGGCACATCGGCCTGGGTCGAGGTCGGGCCCGGGCCACCGGGACCCGGGAACGGACCGGTCATCGGCCGACCCGGCGGCGGGCCTCCGGGCGGTCCTCCGGGGCGGCCTCCCGGCGGGCCGGCGGGCCACCCCGGCCTGGGACCCGGACCACCCGGACCGGGACCACCGGGGCCCGGACCACCAGGTCCACCCGGCCCCGGCCGGCCCTGGGCGGGGAAGGCCCCGCTCGGGGGTGCGGGACGGCCCGGCTGGCGAGGCGGCGGTCCCGGAGGACGACGCGGCGGCGGGGCCGCTGCGGGCGGACGGCCGGTGGACGGGGTGCCCGCCGCGGGGGCGCCGGTCGAGGGGGTGCCGGCCGGGGGAGTGGGGCGGACGACGGGGGTCTTGGCCGCGTCGGAGGGCGTCGTCCGGGTGACGGTCGTCTTGCCCGCGTCGTCGTCGGCCGCCACTGGCTTCGCGGACGCCACTGGCTTCGCGGCTGCCGCGGGCTTCGCGGCTGCCGCGGGCTTCGGGGCTGCCGCGGGCTCGGCGGGGTTCGGCCGCGCGACGACGGTCCGGGACTCGTCCGCGCTCGTCACGACCCGGCCGTCGACGATCGGGGACGGCACCAGGGCCGTCGAGGCGGAGTCCTGATCCGGCTCGCGCGGGGGGGCCGCCGACGGGGCGCCGGACGCCGCCACCGCAGGGTGCGCCGGCTCCGGTGTCGGAGCCGCGGGCTCGGGCGGTGCCGGCGCGGGCTCAGCCGGTTCCGACGGCTCCGGCCCCGCCGCGGCGGCCGGGGCTGCCGGCGCCGGCTCCGCCGCCTTCGCGCCCTTCGCCGACCGACCGGAGCCGGACCCGGAACCGGCCCGGGCCGACAGCTCCGTGCCCACCATGCTCGTCACGCGCGTGACCGACGGCGCCGCGGCCTGCGCCGCCCGCGCGGCGCCGAGCGCGACGATCTCCTCCGGACGGCTGTCGAGGATCACGGGCAGCCCGAGCCGCTCGCCGACGGTGCGCTGGACCAGCGGCACCCGCGACGAGCCCCCGATGAGCAGCACCGCCGACGGCCGCACGGGCGCCGCCTCGACCGCCCGCTCCAGCGCGTCCACGCTGCGGGTCACCGCGGACCGGATGCGCTCCTCGAAGGCGGCGCGCGCGACCGTGACGTCCTCGTGCCGACCGGGCAGCAGGACGGACACCATCGCCTCGTCGTCGGTCGAGAGCGCCTCCTTCGCCGCCACGCAGTCCTGCCGCAGGCGCCCCAGGGCGGCCACGCTCGTGTCGTCGTCGGGATCGAGGTCGGCGAGCAGGCCGCCGGTGGCCTCGTCCACGAGCGCGATCACGGCCTCGTCGAAGTCGACGCCGCCGAGGCGCTCGATCCCGACCGGCGTGCCGACGAGCTCCACACCCCGGCCGCGCCGCGAGAGGACGGTGGCCTCGAAGGCACTGCCACCGAGGTCGTAGATCGCGAGCGCGGTGCCGTCGTCGAGCCCGTGGACGGCGCGGTGCTGGTGGCCCGCGGCCTCGGGGTCCGCCATCGTCACGGCGTCCTCGAGCCCGGCGGCCACGACGACGTCCTCGAAGAGCCCGCGGCGGTAGGGCCCCCAGCTCGCGGGATGGGTCAGCACGACGCGGTCCGCCACGAGCCCGCGGACCGCGGTGACGCGGGCGAGGACGTCGCGCATGATCGCGGCGAGCAGGTCGCCCGCGGGGATGGCGTCCTCGCCGAGCAGGACCGGGGCCGGGTCGCCGAGCCGACGGCGGACGGCCCAGGCCGAGTGGTCCGGGTCGCCCGACGCCCGACGGGCGGCGAGCTCGCCGGTGACGAGCGAGGTGGCGTCGCGGCGGTGGACGACGGACGGCACGGTCGTCGACCGGTCCCCGAGGGCGACCATCTCGACCCGGCCGTCGTCGTCGGCGATCGCCGCGGCGACGGCGGTCCCCCCGAGATCGATCCCGAGGACATGGGTCACGGCATGTCCCTCCGCTGCCTGGAGCGCACTGAGCCCACGCATCGTAAAGACTCCCGCTCCGCACCGGGCAGGGCCGCACCGTGATCACTTGACGTCCGACACGGCCGCGGGCCGGCGTGTCAAGGGGGACAGCCCTACCTCGCCGGAGGGTGGGCCCCCTCCCCGCCGCTTCGCACCCACGGGACGCTGTACTGCCATGACGCCCGCGGTGGACGTCGACCGGCGCCCGAGCGCCGATCGCCGACCCGACCAGCAGAGATCGGGGGACGCCGCCGTGCCCGCACCCGAGACGGACGCCGGCGACGACCGCCGTCGCCACCAGGAGCGGTGGCACCGCCGGCGCTGTCTCGAGCGCCAGCTCCACGACGGCGCCGCGCTGCGGATCTCCTCGATGGCCCTGCGGCTCGGCGCGCTCGACCGGGACGCCCGCCCCGAGGACCCGCACGCCTGGCGTCGGGACCTCGCGGCGCTGCAGGGCGAGGTGGAGGCCGCGCTGGAGGAACTGCGGGCCGTCGCGGGCCAGATCTACCCGCCGCTGCTGCACGAGGCGGGCCTCGGCCCCGCGCTGCGCGAGCTGGTCACCGCCCGCGGGTACGACGCCGACCTCGACGTCACCGCGGGGCGGGCCGGGCCCGCCGTGGAGGGTGCGGTGTACTTCGCGCTGGCCGAGTGCCTGGCAGCATCGGCGGCCACGCTCACCATCCACATCCGCACCGAGCGCGGCGGAGCCCAGGAGGACGACGTGATCGTGGTCATCGACGGGGCGGACCCCGCCCTCGCCCCGCCCGTGCGCGACGAGGCGGGCCCGCTGGGGGGCACCGTCGACGTCGTCACCACCCCTGCCGGCGCCGCGACGATCACCGCGAGGTTCCCGTGCGCGTAGCGCTCGCCGAGGACGGCGCCCTCTTCCGCCAGGGTCTGGTGATGCTGCTCGAGGCGGCCGGGCACGAGGTCGTCGCCTGTGTGCCCGGCGGCGACGAACTGGTCGCGGCCCTCGCGAACGACCCCGTCGATGTGGCCCTGCTCGACATCCGCATGCCCCCCGAGCCCGACGGCGGGCTCGTCACCGGCGAGCGCCTCCGCGCCGCCCACCCGGACATGGGGCTGCTGTTCCTCTCGCACTACGCCGAGTCGCACTACCTCGTGCGGATCCTCGAGATCGGGACCGAGAAGGTGGGCTACCGGCTCAAGGAGAAGGTCGGCAGCGTCGAGGTCCTCTCCGACACCCTG
>JAVXWR010000822.1:0-5392 GCA_032230725.1 Actinomycetota bacterium | reverse complement strand
CGCCGGCACGACCGGGTTCACGGCGGTCCGCACGGCATCGGCGAGGTCGGCCAGGTCGGCGGTCGGCGCTCCGGCATCCGGCTCCCGGGCGGCTGCGGCGTCACGACCGGCAGCGGCCCCGTCGACCGTCGACCCGGCACCGACGGCCGGTCCCGCCCGCCGCGCCGGCACCACGGGCACCGGGACGAACGGCTCCGCCGCGACCGCGGGGCGGGCCCGCTGCGCCGCCTCGCGCCGGGCCCGGGTGCGGGTGCCCGCGGCCGAGCCGAGGAACGCGACCCCGACGACCGTCCAGAACCCCGCCACCGCGAGCTGGTACCAGGGCGCCGGCGAGGAGAGCAGCACGATCTGGACGACGGCGACCGCGAGGGACACCAGGCCGAGGACGACGGCCATGACCGGGCGCGTGGTGAGCTGCCACCACGGCCGACCCGGACGCGAGCGCAGGATCACGGATCGCACGAGCCGCCTCCTCGTCCGTCACCCGGACGAGCGACGCGCTCGTTATAGCACCGGCGATCACGTCGCCGACTGACAGGTCGGGCACCAGAAGAGGTTCCTCGCGGCGTGGGTGCGCCGCACGACCTCCGTGCCGCACAGCAGGCAGGGCAGGCCCGTCCGCCGGTAGACGTAGACGGGCCGCGCGCACGTGCGGTCGTGCCGCCGGCCGGGGTGCCCGCAGCGCAGATCCGCGTGCTCGGGGCGCAGGGTGTCGATCGAGCCGCGCCGCACGCCGTCGGCGAGCAGGTCGACCAGGTCCTCCCACACCACGTCGAACCGCTCGCGGCCCAGCTCCCGGCCCGGCGTCAGCGGGTCCAGGCCGTGCCGGAAGAGCACCTCCGCGCGGTAGACGTTGCCGACGCCCGCGATGACCGACTGGTCCATGAGCAGCGTCGCGATCGGCGAGCGGGACCGGGAGATGCGCCGCCATGCCTGCTCGGGGTCCGCGTCGGGGCGCAGCGGGTCCGCCCCGAGGCGCTCGTGCAGCGCGTCCACCTCGCTCTCGGTGAGCACCTCGCACGCCGTCGCGCCGCGCAGGTCGGCGACGTGGGTGCTCCCGACCATCCGCATCCGCACCTGCCCGACCGGCTCGGGCACGCCGTCCCCGGGGATCGCGGTGAGCGAGAACTTCCCGTAGAGGCCGAGATGGACGTGGACGACGAGGTCGGGCTCGTAGACGTGGAACAGGTGCTTGCCATGGGCGTCGACCCCGCGCAGCACGCGGCCGTCGACGAGCTCGGCCCCCGCGGAGAAGCGGCCCTGCGGCGAGCTGACCGCGACCTCGTGGCCCCGGAAGCGGCGGATGTGGGAGCGCGCGAGGCGCCGGATCGTGTGCCCTTCAGGCATGTGAACGGATCTGGTCGTCGGAACGACGAAATCCGTTCACATGGGTTCACCCTTCTCGTACCGGTCGAGCATCTCGATCCGGCGCTGGTGGCGGCCGCCCTCGAACGCCGTCGCAAGGAAGGCCAGGACGATCGTGGTCGCCTCGTCGGCGGTGTGCATCCGGGCCCCGACGGCCACGACCTGGGCGTCGTTGTGGCGGCGGGCGAGCTCGGCGGTCTCGGCGTTCCAGGCCAGCGCCGCGCGACAGCCCCGCACCTTGTTCGCCGCGATCTGCTCGCCGTTGCCCGAGCCGCCGATCACGACGCCGAGGCTGCCCGGGTCGGCGACGGTCCGCTCACCGGTCGCGGTGCAGTACGGCGGGTAGTCGTCGTCGGCGTCGTAGGCCTCCGGCCCGACGTCGACGACCTCGTGGCCCGCCGTCGCGAGCTCGGTCAGCAGATGGGACTTGAGCTCGAAGCCGGCGTGGTCGGAGCCGATGTAGACGCGCACGAGGGCGAAGTGTCGCAGGTGGCTACCCGCTGGACCCGTCCGGTCAGTCGTCGACGCCGGAAGGGTCACGGATAGCGGGCCGGGAAACATCCCTGTGACACGGCCCCCTTAGCGTGCACTTCCATGGCGGATGAACGGATCGCCGCGGCCGGCAGCGTCGTCCTCGGGGTCGAGGAGGAGTTCCACCTCGTCGACCTCGAGACGCGCAGCGCGGTGCCGCGGGTGCCGGAGCTCCTCGGCGAGCTCGCGGCCCTCGACGCCGACGCGTTCGCCGCGGAGCTCAAGCCGTCGATCATCGAGACGAACTCCGACCCGACGGCGAGCCTGTCCGACCTGCGCACGGACCTGCTGCGGCTGCGCAGCATGCTCTCGTCGATGGCCGAGGAACGCGGGCTCGGCGTCGTCGGGGCGGGCAGCGTGCCCCTCGTCGACAGCTCCGCCGAGGGCATCACCGCCTCCCCGCGCTACGAGCGGATGCGCGACGAGTACCAGATGCTCGCCTTCGAGCAGCAGATCTGCGGCACCCAGGTGCACGTCGACGTCCCCGACCGCGACGCCGCCGTCGCCGTCATGCAGCACTCCGCGCCGTGGCTGCCCGTCCTGCTGGCGCTCTCGGGCTCGAGCCCGTTCTGGCAGCGCGAGGACACCGGCTACGCCAGCTCCCGCACGCTCGCCTGGCACCGCTGGCCGACGGCCGGCCCGCCCGCCCCGCTGCACGACGCCGCCGACTACGACGCCCTGATCGACGACCTGCTGCGCTCCGGGACGATGTCGGACCCCGGGATGGTCTACTTCGACATGCGCCCCTCGGCGCACCAGAAGACGGTCGAGCTGCGCATCTGCGACGCCTCCCCCACGGTCGACGGCGTCGTCCTGATCGCCGGCCTCGCCCGCGCCCTCGTGGTGCACGGCGTCCGGGCGCACACCGACGGCGCCCCGCAGCCGCGCTACCGCCCGGAGCTGCTGCGCGCGGCGAGCTGGCGCGCGGCCCGCTCCGGTCTGGAGGGCGACCTCGTCGACGTGACCCGGCGCGAGCTGGTGCCGCCGTCGCGGGCGATCCGGCTGATGCTCGACCACCTGCGCGAGGACCTCGAGGAGGCCGGCGACTGGGACGAGGTCTCCGAGATCGCGCTCGAGGCGCTCGCCCGGGGCAGCTCCGCCGCCCGCCAGCGCCAGCGGGCCAACCGCGGCGGCGGGCTCGAGGGCGTCGTCGACATGCTCGTCGCCGAGACGCGCGGGCGGCCCGACGAGCCCTTCGTCGAGCAGCTGCCGACGCCCGAGGCCGTGGCCCCGGTCCTGCTCGGGGACTACCACCCGCCGTCCTACGACGAGGCGGTCGACGAGTCCGGGCACGTCCGGCCCACCTACGCCTGGCTCGTCTCGAACCTGGAGCGGATCGGCCCCGGGGGGCTGCTCGCGCACGAGAAGAGCCGCGACGCCGAGCAGCGGGCGCGATCGATGTTCTTCCCCCAGCCCGACGACCCCGAGCGCCTGTTCCCGCTCGACCTCATCCCCCGCCTCATCACCCGCCCGGAGTGGGAGTCGCTCACGACCGGGCTGATCCAGCGCGCCCGCACCCTCGAGACGCTGCTGCAGGACCTGCACGGCGAGCAGGCCTGCCTGCGCGACGGGGTCCTGCCGCGGGAGGCGCTGCGCTGGCTGCCGGTCGAGGGCGACGCCTCGATGATGGTGCCCGCGGACGCCACGCGGGCGCTGGTCTCGGGCCTGGACCTGGTCTGCGACGGCGAGGGACGCTGGAAGGTCCTCGAGGACAACCTGCGGATCCCCTCGGGCATCGCCTACGCGATGGCCGACCGTCGCGTCGTCCGCAGCGTCCTGCCCGAGCTGCAGGCCCCCGAGGGCGTCGTCGACTCCGACGACGCCCCCGCGATGCTGCGCGACGCGCTGCTGTCCTGCGCCCCGGCCGCGGCCGGCGACGAGCCGGGCCTGGTCGTGCTCACCGAGGGCCCGACGGACTCGGCCTACTTCGAGCACGCGATGCTCGCCGAGGAGATGGGGGTGCCGCTGCTCGAGCCGTCCGGGCTGCGGATCGCCGACGACGGGACGATCACCGTCGGGGTCTCCGGGCGCCGCGTCGACGTGGCCTATCGGCGTATCGACGAGGAACTCCTCTTCGACTCCCCCGACGCCGACGGGCGCATCCTGCGCGAGCCGCTGCAGGCCGCGATGCGCGCGGGCCGGTTCGCGCTGGCCAACTCCCCGGGCAACGGGCTGGTCGACGACAAGGCCGTCTACCCGCACATCCACGCCCTCACCGAGTACTACTTCGGGGAGAAGCCGCTGCTCGACGACGTCACGACCTGGTTCTGCGCGGACCCCGAGCAGCAGCAGTACGTGCTCGACCACCTCGGTGAGCTGGTCCTCAAGCCGGTCGACGGGTACGGCGGGGCGGGCATCGTCATCGGCCCGCACGCCAGCGACCCCGAACTGGAGTCGGCGGCGGCGGAGCTGCGCGCCGATCCGGCGAGCTACGTCGCCCAGGAGACGATCCAGATCTCCACCCACCCGACCTTCACCGGCACCGAGCTGGCCCCGCGCGTGGTCGACCTGCGCGCGTTCGTCGTCCTCGGCTCGGAGCCCGCCGTCCTGCCGACCCCGCTCACACGGGTCGCGCCCGCCGACAGCCTCGTGGTCAACTCGTCGCGCGGCGGGGGCTCGAAGGACACCTGGATCCTGCGCTGAGCGTCCTGATGGCGGCTGGATCGGCACGTCGACCGAAAGGAGACCGAGTTGTGCGGCATCGCCGGTGAGTTCCGGTTCGACGGGGGTTCGGCCCAGGTCGGAGCCGTCCTCGCGATGGCGCAGGTCCTGGAGGCGCGCGGCCCGGACGGCTGGGGCGTCGTCGGCCACGGCCCGCTCGCCCTCGCCCACCAGCGCCTGAAGATCATCGACCTCACCGAGACCGGTGCCCAGCCGATGGTCGACGCCGAGCTCGGGCTCACCGCGGTGTTCAACGGCTGCATCTACAACTACCCCCAGCTGCGCGAGGAGCTCGGGCGCGAGGGCTACCGGTTCTTCTCCACCTCGGACACCGAGGTGATCATCAAGGCGTTCCACCGGTGGGGCCAGCGCTGCGTCGAGCACTTCAAGGGCATGTTCGCGTTCGCGATCGCCGACCGGAACACCGGGCGGCTGGTGCTCGCGCGCGACCGCCTGGGGATCAAGCCGCTCTACGTCGCGCCCGTCTCCGGCGCGCTGCGCTTCGCCTCGTCGCTGCCCGCCGTGATCGCCGCCGGCGGCGTGGACACCGAGATCGACCGCGTGGCCCTGCACCACTACATGAGCTTCCACGCCGTCGTGCCCGCCCCGCGCACGATCCTCACCGGCGTCCAGAAGCTCCCGCCCGCCGTCGTGCGCACCGTCGAGCCCGACGGCGCGTCCAGCGACTGGACCTACTGGACCCCGGAGTTCGTCCGCGGCGGACAGGAGCACTCCGACGCCGAGTGGGCCGAGATCGCCCTGGACTCGCTGCGGACGGCGGTGGAGCGCCGGATGGTCTCCGACGTCCCGGTCGGGGTGCTGCTCTCCGGCGGCA
>JAVXWR010000481.1:0-5546 GCA_032230725.1 Actinomycetota bacterium | reverse complement strand
CCGCCCGCGCCGTCGGTCACCCCGGCCCGGACCGACGACCCCGACGGTGCCCGCAAGCGGATCCTCGACGCCGCGTGGACGCTCATCGCGGAGCGGGGCTACCACCAGGTCCGGATCGCCGGCGTGGCGGCGGCCGCGGGCACCAGCAGCGCCGCCGTGCACTACCACTTCCCCGGCAAGGAGGCGCTGCTCGGCGAGGCGCTGCGCCACAACGTCGAGCTCGCTGTCGATCGCCAGGCGGCCGCCCTGGCCGACATCGCCGACCCGCACGCGCGGCTGCTGCGCCTGCTCGACCTCCAGATGCCCGAGGGCCCGGTGCTCGAGCCGGAGTGGTCGATCTGGATGCAGGTCTGGGTGGAGGCCGTGCTCGACGCCGCCCCCGACGAGCAGCACCGCCGCGACCTCTACCGCGAGGCCCAGGACCGCTGGTTCCGCACCGTCCTGATGACCCTGACCGACGGGGTGACCGACGGGGCGTTCCGCCCGGGCGACCAGGAGCTGCGGGCCCGCCAGCTGACCGCGCTCGTGGACGGTCTCGGCCTCGGGGTCATGACGCGGGCCATCAGCCCGGTCGCGATGCGCACCGCCCTGCACGACTTCGTCGACCACACGATCCGCCGAGGAGACCGCCGATGACCCGACCCAGGACCCGAGAGGTCGTCATCACCTGCGCGCTGACCGGCGCCGCCGACTCGGTGGGCAAGAGCCCGCACGTGCCGGTGACCCCGCGGCAGATCGCCGACGACGCGGTCGCCGCGGCGCGGGCGGGGGCCGCCGTCGTCCACGTGCACGTGCGCGATCCCGACACCGGACGCGGCTCGCGCGACGTCGCCCTCTACCGCGAGGCGGTCCGCCTCGTCCGGGACAGCGGCGTCGACGTCGTCCTCAACCTCACGGCGGGCATGGGCGGCGACCTGGTGATCGACCAGGGGGACCCGCTGAAGCCGGTCGACGGCACCGACCTGGTCAACGCGCTGGAGCGGCTGCCGCACGTGGCGGAGCTGCGCCCGGACATCGCGACGCTGGACTGCGGGTCGTACAACTTCGGCGACGGCAGCGCGCTCTACGTCTCCACCCCCGACATGCTGCGCACCGGCGCGAAGCGCTTCCAGGAGCTCGGGGTGAAGCCCGAGCTGGAGATCTTCGACACCGGCCAGCTCTGGTTCGCCACCGAGATGATCGCCGAGGGCCTCATCGACGCTCCCGGGCTGGTGCAGCTGTGCATGGGCGTCCCCTACGGCGCGCCGGCCGACCCGGGCCTGCTCGCCGCGATGGTCAACCTGCTCCCCGACGACGTCCAGTTCACCTCCTTCGCCCTCGGGCGCGACCAGCTGCCGTGGGTGGCGCAGTCGGTACTGCTCGGTGGGCACGCGCGGGTGGGGCTCGAGGACAACCTCTACCTCGCGCGCGGGGTGAAGGCGACGAACGCGCAGCTCGTGGAGCGGGCGGTGGGCATCGTCGAGGGCCTCGGTGCGGCCGTCGCCACCCCCGACCGGGCCCGCGCGATCTTCGGGCTGCACCGGTGATTGCCTGCATCGGCGCCGGCGTCATCGGGGGCGGGTGGGCGGCGTTCTACCTCGCCCACGGCCACGACGTCGTCGCCTGGGATCCCGCTCCCGACGCCGAGGCCCGCCTGCGCCGCACGATCGAGGCGGCGCGACCGGCGCTGAACGACCTGGGCCTGCCCGACGAGGCGTGGGGCGGGCTGCGGTTCGCGGCCTCGCTCGAGGAGGCGGTCCGCGACGCCGAGTTCGTCCAGGAGTCCGCGCCCGAGGACCTCGCGATCAAGCGGTCCGTGCTCGCCGACCTCGTCGCGACGACGGGCGAGGACGTGGCCGTCGCGAGCTCCACCTCCGGGTTCCCGATGACCGAGATGGCGACCGAGGCGCGCGACCCGTCGCGGCTCGTCGTCGGGCACCCCTTCAACCCGCCGTACCTGATCCCGCTCGTCGAGGTCGTCGGCGGCGAGGCGACGAGTCCTGCCGTCGTGAAGGCCGCCGCGGAGTTCTACCGGGGTCTGGGCAAGTCGGTGATCGAGATGGACCGGGAGGTGCCCGGCTTCGTGGCGAACCGGCTGCAGGAGGCGCTCTGGCGCGAGGCCCTGCACATGGTCGCGAACGGCGAGGCCACGGTGGACCAGATCGACGCCGCCATCACCGACGGCCCGGGCCTGCGCTGGCCGGTGCAGGGCCCCTGCCTGACGTTCCACCTGGCGGGCGGCGAGGGCGGGATGGCGCACATGCTCGACCACTTCGGCCCGTCGCTGCTCGCCCCCTGGACGCGGCTGGAGGCGCCGGAGCTCACCGCGGAGCTGCGCGACGCGATGGTCGAGGGCACGGCCACCGAGGCCGGTGGCCGCGACGTCGCGGCGCTCGTGGCCGAGCGGGACCGGGCCGTGATCGCGATCCGGCGGGCCGTGGACGCGGCCCGTCGGGGCTGAGCGCGGACCCATCCGCGACGGGGCCGACGCGCGACGCACACACTCCGGCCGGCGGGGCGCACGCTTCTGCAGCCATCGACGCGCGACGCACACACTCCGCTCGAGGTACGGCACGACTCTGCGGAAATCGACGCGTCGCGCACACAACTCTCGAGCACCGCGGGGTGGCGCGTCCTCCGATCCGGCTCCGGGACCCGCACCTGGGCGTCGGGCGCACGGAGCCCACCTGGTGTGCGCGGCGCGCAGGTGTGGTCAGGACCGAGCGCCCCACCGGCCGGAGTGTGTGCGCCGCGCGCAGACTTCGTCAGCACCGTGCAGCCCGCCGGCCGGAGTGTGTGCGCCACGCGCAGGTGGCGCCACCCGACCGAGCCCGCCCGGACCCGAGGTGACGTCCGCGCCGCGAGGTGCGCCGGCACCAGTCGTCGGGAAGTGTCACGGGCGTGACCTGGAGCCGAAAGAACCTCGAGGGCGTCGAGACGATCGCGCCGACGGCGAGCGCGTACCTCACCCCCGAGCGGCTGGAGATCCAGCGCACGGCCCGCCGGTTCGCGATGGAGGAGGTGCTTCCCCTCGCCGACGAGCTCGACCCGCAGCGCGGCGAGATCCCGGACGCCCTGCTCGAGCGGCTCGCCGAGCTGGGCTACTTCGGGATCATGGTCGACCGCGAGCACGGCGGGCTGGGGCTCGGGGTGTTCGAGTACTGCCTGATCTGCGAGGAGCTGGCGCGGGGGTGGATGAGCGTCGCCAGCATCATCGCCCGCGGCAACGGAACGGGGTGCGCCTCGCCGGACCCGGACCGGCGCGCCGAGCTGCTGCGGCGCTCGGCCGCGGGGCGGTGGATCGGCGGGATCGCGTTCTCGGAGCCGGCGGCGGGGTCGGACCTCGCGAACGTCGAGTGCTCCGCCGAGCGCGTCGGCGGGGCGAGCGGAGCGACGGGGGGTGGCAGCGGCGACGAGTGGGTGATCACCGGGACGAAGCGGTGGGTCGGCCACGCGGAGCGCGCCGACTTCCTGCACCTGCTCGCCCGCACCCGGGCGCCGCGGGAGGGCGAGGGCCGCTCGGACGGGCTCGAGCTCTTCATGATCGAGAAGGAGCGGGGCTCGTTCCCGGACCGGGTCTCCGGGACCCCGATCGACAAGATCGGCTACTACGGGCTCACGACATGGGAGCTGCGCGTCGACGGCCTGCGGGTCCCGGCGGACGCGCTGCAGGACACCGGGCAGGCCGAGGGCCAGGGGTTCAAGGACAGCCTGCGGTGGCTCGGACCGGCCCGGGTGCAGACGGCGGCCCGCGCGGTCGGGCTCGCGCGGGGCGCGCTCGAGGACGCGGTCGCGTACTGCCGGCAGCGGGTGCAGTTCGGGCACCCGATCGGCGACCAGCAGGTCATCCGGCACGCCATCGCCGACATGTCCGCCCAGGTGGAGGCGGCGCGGCAGCTGTGGATGCACGCGGCGTGGCTCGTGGACGGCGGCGAGTCCGCGGACGTCCAGACCTCGCAGGCCAAGCTGATCGCCTCGGAGACCGCCGAGCAGGTGACGAGCCAGGCGCTGCAGATCTTCGGCGGCAACGGCTACACCACGGAGTACTCGGTGGAGCGCTACTGGCGCGACGCCCGACTCACCAAGATCTTCGAAGGGACGTCGGAGATCCAGCGCAAGATCGTCTCGGACGCGCTGGTCGCGGACTGACCGCGGGCCGCGTCGGCCACACTGGGACGTGATGCGCCCGCCTGCCTCGCTCCCGCCCCGGCTCGGGCTCGACCCCGCCCGGATGCGGCTGCCGGTCTCGGACCGCTGGCGCACCGTCCGCGACCACGTCGTCACCCGCGTCCCGCTGCCCGCGGCGGAGGTCGACGCGATGTTCGCCGCCGGCCGCTTCCACGACGCCGACGGGCCGCTGCCCGCGGACGCGCCCTACGTCAGCGGCGGTTCGGTGTGGTTCCACCGGGATCTCCCGGACGAGGCCCCGGTGCCGTTCGCCATCGAGGTGGTGCACCGCGACGACGACGTGCTCGTCGCGGACAAGCCGCACTTCCTCGCGACGATCCCGCGCGGGCGCCACGTCCGGGAGACCGCCCTGGTGCGGCTGCGCGACGAGCACCGCCTGCCCGACCTCTCCCCCGCCCACCGGCTCGACCGCGTGACGGCGGGGCTGGTGCTGTTCGTGGTCCGGCGCGAGCGGCGTGGCGCCTACCAGAACCTGTTCCGCGACCGCCGCGTCGAGAAGACCTACATCGCGATCACCCGGTACGACGCCGCGCTCCCCCCGACCACGACGGTCCGCTCGCGGATCGTCAAGGAGCGCGGGGTGATCACGGCGCGGGAGGTCCCCGGGGAGCCGAACGCCGAGACGCGCGTGGAACTGCTCGAGCACCGCGACGACGAGCTCCTCGGCCCGATCGCCCGCTACCGGTTGACCCCGCGGACCGGGCGGACCCACCAGCTCCGCCTGCACCTGGCCTCGCTCGGCGTCCCGATCCTCGGCGACCCGTTCTACCCGGAGCTGCGCGACGTGCCCCTCGACGACTTCCGCACCCCGCTTCAGCTCCTCGCCGCCTCCCTCTCCTGGCCCGACCCGCGCACCGGCGAGCGCCGCTCCGTGTCGTCGCGACGCACCCTGCAGGCCTGGGACGATCCGGCCGGGTGGCTGGCGGGTACCGCTCGGACGTGACTTCCGACCCGCTCATCGTCTCCGCCGTGCTGAGCCCCGACGCCCAGGACGACCTCGACGCGCAGCGACGTCGCTGGTTCCCCGGCGACCGGCTGCACGTGGGCGCCCACATCACGCTCTTCCACGCGCTGCCCGGGGGGCGGCTCGAGGAGGTGCGGACGGCGCTCTCCGAGCTGACCGGGCGACCGCGGCCCCCGCTCCACGTGGGCGAGCCCTTCAAGTTGGGGCGCGGGGTGGGGCTGCGGCTGCAGTCGTCGGCGCTCGAGGGGCTGCGTGGCGCGATCGCCCGGCGCTTCGACGGCGACCTCGCCGACCAGGACGCCCGACGCTGGCGCCCGCACGTGACGATCCAGAACAAGGTCACGCCCGAGGAGGCACGGCGCACGCTCGAGACCGTCCGGGAGACCCACACCGAGTACGACACCCAGGTCGATGC
>JAVXWR010000786.1:0-3559 GCA_032230725.1 Actinomycetota bacterium | reverse complement strand
CACTGGCGGGATCCGATCCAGAGGGAGATTCCGATCAGGGCGGCGAGGCCGACGGCGAAGGCGACGAGGCCCTCGGGCACGGGCCCGAAGCCGCCGAGGCCGTTGCCGCCGGGGTTGGACCCGGTGTCGTCCGAGCTCACCGACTTGATGTAGCCGATGATGTCCCGCTTCTCCTCGGGGGAGAGCTGCGAGTCGGCGAACGTCGGCATGTTGCCGGGGCCGGAGAGCATCGCGGCGTAGATCTGGTGCGGGCTCGCCGGGTCGAGCACCGGGGCGAACTTGCCCGAGGACAGCGCGCCGCCGCGGCCGGTGAAGTTGTGGCACTGGGCGCAGTTGAGGCGGAACAGCTGGCCGCCACGCCCGAGGTCGGACCCGATGAGGGCCTCGTCCGTGGCCGCCGGGACGGTCGGCCCGCCGCCGTTGGCCTGGATGTAGGCGCCCAGCGCGTCGATCTGTGCCGGGTCGAAGTCGGCTCTCTTGCGGTCGGCCTGCGCGCCCTGGACCTTCAGCGGCATGCGTCCGGTCGAGACCTGGAAGTAGACCGAGGCCTGCCCGACGCCGATGAGGCTCGGGCCGCGTCCCACGACCCCCTGCAGGTTCGAGCCGTGGCAGGTGATGCAGGAGTTGTCGAAGAGCGTCTGGCCCTCGCGCACCAGCGCCGCGTCCTGGCCGGTCGCGGTCTGCGGCGCGGGCTGCACCGCGGCGTAGATCCCGCCGACGGCGAGCAGCGCCACCCCGAGGGCGAGGAAACCCGCGACGCGACGACGCGTCCTGGTCCCCGCGCGCGCCCACGGCCTCCTGCGCGGGCGTGGCGTCCGGTCGCTCATGTCCTCCCCTGCCCCTGACTGTCGTCGTGTCGTCATCGCGGCCGTGCCGTCAACGGATGAAGTAGATGACCGCGAACAGGCCGATCCAGACCACGTCCACGAAGTGCCAGTAGTAGGAGACGACGATCGCGGCGGTCGCCTGCGCCGGCGTGAACCTGCTGAGGAAGGTCCGGCTGATCAGCAGGATGAACGCGATCAGGCCGCCCGTGACGTGCAGCGCGTGGAAACCCGTCGTGATGTAGAAGACGGAACCGTAGGCGCCCGAGGAGATCGTCGTGCCGTGCTCGGTGACCAGCGTGTGGTACTCGTTCAGCTGGCCGAGCACGAAGATCAGACCCATGACGAAGGTGACCGCGTACCAGCGGCGCAGGCCGAACACGTCACCGCGCTCGGCGGCGAACACGCCGTACTGACAGGTGAACGACGACGCCACGAGGACGATCGTGTTCACGAGCGCGTAGGGCACGTCGAGCTCGGTCGGTGGCGGCGGCCACTCACCCACGTTCTGGGCGCGCGCCACGAAGTACATGGCGAAGAGGCCTGCGAAGAACATCAGCTCGCTGGACAGCCAGATGATCGTTCCCACACTGACCACGTTGGGCCGGTTGAGGGAGTGGATCCTCGCGCTGAAGGAGGGCGCCGGCGCACTCGAGGCGGTCGTCACGGGCGTCATCATGTCACCTCCTCCCGACATCAGCCGGTCGGGGCGAGGGGCGCCCAGGAGCCCGCCGACCTGCACCGCCGCTCACCTGCGGATTCTCCTACCAGGTGTCGTACGTCGTGTCGTAGTCGAGGTGTCGGAGCCGCGTGGTCGACCCCGCCGGGGGCCGCCCGACTAGGCTGCGCCGCACCGTCCGTGACACGCCGGGGAGGACCCGCGAGATGACCGCCGACAGTGGTGCCGCAGCGACGCTGGAGGTCGTGGTGATGAGCCACCGTCCCGAGCTCCGCGAAGCCGTGATGTCCGCGGTCGGCCGGCGTCCGGCCCGTGACGTGCCCCGCCTGAGGTTCACCGAGGCGGAGGGGATCGCCGAGGTGCTCGGCGCGGCGGACGGGGGCCACCTCGACCTCGCCGTGCTGGACGCCGAGGCGCAGCCCACCGGCGGCATGGGGGTGTGCCGCCAGCTGAAGAACGAGCGCTCCGACCCGGCGCCGGTGATCGTCGTGGTGCGCCGCGAGGACGACCGCTGGCTCGCGACGTGGTCCCAGGCCGACGCGGTCCTCGTGCAGCCGCTCGACCCGGTGACCGCCGCCCGCACCGTGGCCGACGTGCTCCGCGCCGGACACCCGGTCCCGGCCCCCCGGGGGTGACCGCCGGGATGTCCCCGGCCGGGACGGCCCCCACGGAGCCCGGCGCGGCCGCACCGGCGGCGCCGACCTGGCCCTCGCTGCTCGGCCGTCTGCTGCGCGCGGAGGACCTGTCCGCGCGCGAGACGGCGTGGGCGATGGACCGCATGATGTCCGGGGAGGCCTCGCCCGCGCAGGTGGCGGCCTTCGCGGTGGCGCTGCGCGCCAAGGGGGAGACGGCCGAGGAGATCGGCGGCCTCGCCGAGGTCATGCGCGCGCACGCCCGGCACGTGACCGTCGAGGGCGTCGTCGTCGACATCGTCGGCACGGGCGGCGACCAGGCCCACACCGTTAACATCTCGACGATGGCCGCGGTCGTCATGGCGGCCGCGGGCGCCCGGGTCGTCAAGCACGGCGGGCGCGCCGCGTCCACGGCGTGCGGGTCGGTCGACCTGCTCGAGGCGCTCGGCGTGCCGATCGACCTCGGGCCCGTGGCGGTCGCGGCGAGCGTCGACGAGGTCGGTATCGGGTTCTGCTTCGCCCAGACCTTCCACCCCGCGATGCGCCACGTCGGCGGGGTGCGGCGCGAGATCGGCGTGCCGACGGCGTTCAACCTGCTCGGCCCGCTCACCAACCCCGCGCGGCCGGCCGCGGCGCTCATCGGCTGCGCGGACGCGCGGTTCGCCCCGGTCCTCGCCGGGGTGCTGGCCGGACGCGGCGACACCGCCCTCGTGGTGCGCGGCGACGACGGGCTCGACGAGATCACCACGACGACCACCACGACGGTCTGGCGCACCGGCCCGGCGGGGGTCACCGTCGAGACCCTCGACCCCACCCGGATCGGCGTGCCGGTGTCGGTCCCGGGCGAGCTGCGCGGCGGCGACGCGGCGGTGAACGCCCGCGCGGCCCACTCGGTGTTCGCCGGGGACCCCGGGCCGGTCCGCGAGGCGGTGCTGCTCAACGCGGGTGCCGCGCTCGCGGCCTACGAGGAGGCCGAGACCGGGACCCCGGGCGAGCTGCACGAGGCGGTCGCCCGCGGGAGGGACCGCGCCGCGGCCGCTGTGGACCACGGGGCGGCGGCGGTGCTGCTCGAGCGCTGGGCCGCGGTCGCGAAGCGCCTGCGCGACTAGTTCTCCGGGACGGCTAGTCGAGCCCCACCGCGAACGCGGCGTCGGTGTCGCCCGCGGAGTACGAGCGGAACGCGATGTGGGTCGAGGTGGTCTGCACCCCCGGGACACGGCTCAGGCCGCCCGCGATGACGTCGGCGAGCTCCTCGTGCTCGCGCACCCGGACCATCGCGATCAGGTCCACGTCGCCGGCGCAGGAGTAGACCTCGGCGACCCCGTCGAGGTCCGCGATCGCCTGCGCGGTCTCGGGGATCCGGTCGGCGTTCGCGTGGATCATGACGATGGCCGTGATCACGGGGGCTCCCTGGGTCGGCGCCG
>JAVXWR010000738.1:0-3039 GCA_032230725.1 Actinomycetota bacterium | reverse complement strand
AGCCCTTGGCGGTGTCGATGCCGCCGCCGAGGGTGTACATGCACGTGTCGAGGTCCGGGCACACGCGCAGCCCGTGCAGCCAGATGTCGTCGCCGATGTTGACGACCGCCCGCACGTCGGCGTCCGCGCCCAGGGCCGCCAGGACTCCCTGCAGGAACCGGGCGCCGCCGACACCCCCGACCAGAACCGTCACCTTCACACCGGTGATCGTGCCCCTGCCCCCCGACACCCTGCCGGGGGAGGGGGCGGGATGGCGTCCCGGAGGGGACTCAGCGCTGCCAGAAGAAGAACAGCTCCTGGCCGAGGCCCGCGAGGGTGCTGTCGCCGCCGACGGCGCCGTAGACGAACGAGGCGAGCGCGAACAGCGCGGTGGCCACCGGACGCACCAGGACCAGCAGCCCGAACAGCACCAGCGGGGCGTACGGGGCGAAGCGCGACACCGCCTGGCGCGTGGAGTCCGCGAGGTAGGGGTCGAGGATCCCCCAGCCGTCGAGGCCCGGGATCGGGAGGATGTTGAGGATGAAGGCCAGGACCTGGATGAGCGCGAGGAAGGACAGGCCGGCCCCGAGCAGCGGCGGCACCAGGGGCACGAGGAGCGCGAGCAGGAACGCCAGGACCAGGTTCGTCAGCGGACCGGCCGCCGAGACCGCGCTGGCGGCCGCGCGTGAGCGGAGCGCCCCGCGCCGGATCCAGACCGCCCCGCCCGGCAGCGGGATGCCGCCGATGAGCAGGAACAGCAGCGGGAGGACGAACGTCAGCCCGACGTTGGCGTAGCGGCGGATGTCGAGGGTGAGGTAGCCCATCCCTCGCACCGAGTGGTCGCCGCAGCGGTCGGCGACGACGGCGTGGGAGAACTCGTGCAGGCACAGCGACACCGCCCAGCCCGCGAGGACCAGGATGATGATGCCCGCCGTGACGGCGATGCGGGTCCCGAGCAGGGTCAGCGCCCCGCCGGCGGCCGTCACGAGCACGAGACCGAGGAAGACCGGGCTGATCCGGGGGGAGCTCCGGGCGGAGAAGACGCTGGCCACGGTTCCAGTGTCCCAGGCCCGCGGTAACCTTTTCGCCACGCTGCGTCGACATCCGGATACACACGTTCACCGCAGGTGACGACCGTCCGTCGCGACATGCGGCCAGCCGTGTACTCCGGCTTGACCCGGATGGAACGACACCGCTGTAATTCACCCCGAGGTACACGCCGGTGCGGGGCCGGTGCTCCGCCAGCTGGGGAGTGCTAGCGGTGGTGAGGGAGGCCGTGTGAACGGTGTGGAGAGCGGGTCGGTGGTGCTGGGCAGTGTGGGGTCCGGTGGTGGGCGGGACGTCCTCGGGGAGCTGATGGCTCTCACGGGGGAGGACGAGCAGGAGTGGCAGGAGCGCGCGCTGTGCGCCCAGACCGATCCTGAGGCGTTCTTCCCGGAGAAGGGCGGGTCCACCCGGGAGGCCAAACAGATCTGCAACAGCTGTGAGGTCCGGGCCGAGTGCCTGGAGTACGCGCTCGGGCACGACGAGCGTTTCGGTATCTGGGGCGGGCTCTCCGAACGGGAGCGCCGTCGCCTCAAGCGCCGCGTCGTCTGAGGCGACGACACGTGTCGGGCGCGTCCGTCCATCTGGTGGCGGCCGCGCCCGTGATCCTGCGCGCGCCGGACCTCCACGGGTCGCGACGCCGCGGCCCCCGAGCGGCCCGGCCAGGCCCACTCCCCTGACGACGCTGTCGGAGGGCCCTTCTAGTCTCGTCGTCGCCCCGGGAAGGCCGGGACCGACGACGGCGTGACGACGGCGGGCGCTCCCGGACGCACCCGGGCCACGCCGTGGGAGGGACGGACGCGTGGCCGCGACGGCGCCCGTACTGGCCGTGCTCGTCTGTCACGACGGCGAGGCCTGGCTGCCCGAGACCCTCGGCGCGCTCGGCCGTCTCACCGTGGCTCCGCGCCGGGTGATCGCCGTCGACACCGGCTCGACCGACTCGACCCAGGACCTGCTCCGCTCCTCCAACGCCGTCGACGTCGTGCTAGACCTGCCGCGCGACACCCCGTTCGGCACCGCGGTCGCCGCGGGCGTGGCCGACGCGGACCGCCGGTGGGGGCGCACCGGGGACCGTGGGACCGGGGACTGGCTCTGGGTCCTGCACGACGACGCCGCTCCGGAGCCGTCCTGCCTCGACGTCCTGCTCTCCGTCGCCGAGGCCTCGCCCGCCGTCGCGATGCTCGGCCCCCTCCAGCTCGACCGGGACGACCCGCGGGTGGTCGTCGAGGCCGGCCTGTCCACCGACGCCTCCGGGCACCGTCAGACCGGCATCGGGATCGACGAGCTCGACCTCGGGCAGTTCGCCACCAACTCCGAGGTCCTCGCCGTCGGCTCCGCCGGGGCGCTGGTCCGCCGCCGCGAGTGGGACGCCCTCGGCGGGTACGACTCCGCGTTCGGCCTGCTGCGCGAGGACGTCGACCTCGGGTGGCGGATCAACCGCGCGGGCGGACTCGTGCTGTGCGTGCCGTCGGCGCGCCTGCACCACGCCCGCGCCGTCACCAGCGGCGCCCGCGGCCTGGACGCCGCGGGGAGCGAGGGCGGGTTCCGCACCGTCGACCGGCGCAACGGCCAGTGGACGGTGCTCGCCAACTCCTCGGGGGCCGGCTTCGCGCTGGGCCTGCTCCGCCTGCCCGTGCTCGCGGTCCTGCGCGCACTGGGCTTCCTGCTGCTGCGCCGGCCCGGCGCGGCCACCGCGGAGCTCGGCGCGATGGGCCGCGTGCTCGCCGACCTCGCCGAGCTGCGCGAGGCCCGCCGCCGACGTCTGGCGAGCGGTGACCCCGCCGTCCCCCGCGGGATGCGGGGGCTGCTGACCAGCCGCACCACCCGCCTGCGCAACGCCGTCCAGGGCGGCCTCACCCGCGTGGTCCGCGCCCGGGTGCGCGACGAGCTCGACCTGGGGCGCCTCCCCGACTGGGCCGACCGCCCGGCCCGCCCCACCCCGGCCTCCTCCGTCGCCGTCGTCGACGGCCCCGCGGTGGGTGCGCTGCTCGTGGGGCAGGGCGCCCTGCCCGCGGG
>JAVXWR010000471.1:0-12730 GCA_032230725.1 Actinomycetota bacterium | reverse complement strand
GCGCCGGGCGCGCCCGGGCGTGGTCGTCCGCACCCGGGTCGGCCGCACCGCGTGCGGGCCGGTGGTGCGCCGGGCCGGCCCGACGAGGGCCCGGCTGCGCTGCGCCGGGACGCCACCGGCACGGGTCCGGGCGGCCGGGCGGCGTCGGGCCGACGTCGCGGCCCCGCGGGAGTTGCCGCGGGCGACGACGACGAGCAGCGACCCCGCGCCCAGCGCGGCGGCGACGGCGAGCGCGAGCTGCAGGCGGGCGACCAGGGGCGACACCCCGTCGCCGGCGACGTCCGTCGTCGCACTCGGGGTCTGCGCCCCGCTGCCCGCGACCGCGACGGGTCCGGTGATCCGTCCGTCGGCGGGCACCACGACCGGCACCGGGGTGCCCGGGGCGCGCCCGCACCCGTCGAGGACGGCCTGCCGCGCGGACCCGCCGAGGTTCATCACGATCTGGTCGTGCGGGTCGGCCGACACGCAGGAGGCGGTGGCGGTGACGACGGCCGTGACGGTCACCGGCGGAGCCGCGGCGGCGGTGGGCGGCGCCGGCGCGAGCCCGACGGCCTCGGCCAGCACCGGCACCCGCGGCACCACGAGCGCGACGACGGCCATGGCCCCGAGCGCGACCGCGACGAGGACGCCGAGGGTGCGGCCCGGGCGGGGGCGGGGCCGCGCCGTGCGCGGCACCGACGCGGGGACGGGGCCGCCGGAGGCGAGGACGCCGGGGAGTGACACGGACGTGATTCTGCCGACGCCGCGCCGGACCCGATGGAGGGATCCCCGGGTCGTACCCATGATGACGGACTGCTACACCTATCGGCTGCGATCCGGTGCCCCCGGCGTTCTCCCGGCCCACTGCCGCCGAACGGGAGGACGGGTCGACGACGCCGCGTGGCGGGGTCGAGCCATGATCGACGACGTTTCCGGACGCCCGGTTGTCAGGGATGCAACTGAGCACGCCGAGAGGGGGCCTCTTCTGACGCTGCCCGCTCCCCCAGCAGCCGCCACAGGTGCGCGATCGCCTCGGCGCCGCGCAGCAGCAGGGGCAGCACCGCGCGCTCGTCGGGGGCGTGGATGCGATCGCCGGGCAGCATCACGCCGAGGAAGGCCAGCGGCGCGCCGAGCGCGGTGGTGAGCAGTGCCTCGGGGCCGCTGCCGCCCTCGCGGGCGGGCAGCACCTCGGCGCCGAGCGCGATGCCCATGGCCTCGCGGATGGAGGCCACGAGGTCGGAGTCGAGGTCGCAGATCAGCGGCGGGACGCCGGGGCCGCCGGTCGAGACCCGGGCGTCGATCCCGGCCGGGACCCGGTCGGCCACGAACCGCTCGAGGAGACCCTTGATGCGGGCCGGGTCCTGGTCGGCGACCAGCCGGAACGTCATCTTCAACGTCGCGACGTGCGGGACGATGGTCTTGTGGCCCGGCCCCGCGTAGCCGCCGTGCAGGCCGTTGACCTCGGCGGTCGGGCGGGCCCAGAGCCGTTCGTAGGTGCTCCAGCCGTCCTCGCCCGCGGTCGCGGTGGCGCCGGCGGCGGAGCCCGCGAGCCAGGCGGGCTCGTCGAACGGCAGCGCTGCCCACGCCTCGCGCTCGCGGGCCGTGGGTTCGCGGACGTCGTCGTAGAACCCGGGGACCGCGACCCGGCCGGCGTCGTCGTGGAAGGCCGCGACCAGCGTCGCGAGCTCGGTGACCGGGTTGGGGACCGCGCCACCGAACTGGCCGGAGTGCAGGTCGACCGCCGCCCCGTGGAAGACGACCTCGAGGTCGACCATGCCGCGCATGCCCGTGCAGACCGTGGGCACCTCACGATCGACCATGCCGGTGTCGGTCACGACGATCTCGTCGCAGGCCAGCGCGTCGCCGTGGGCGGCGAGGAGGTCGGCCAGGTGCGCGGACCCGGACTCCTCCTCGCCCTCGACCAGCAGCTTCAGCGACACCGCCGGGGCGCCCGTGCCGGTGACCGCGAGGTGCGCGCGGACCCCGAGCAGCACCATCGCGATGTGGCCCTTGTCGTCGGAGGCGCCGCGGCCACGCAGCTCCTCCCCCACCACCTGCGGCTCGAAGGGTGCGAAGGACCAGCCGTCCTCGAGGTCGGCGGGCTGGACGTCGTGGTGGCCGTAGACCAGCACCGTCGGGGCGGCCGGGTCGGCCGCAGGCCAGTGCGCGTAGACCGCGGGGAGGGCCGCGGTGTCGTCCCCGTCCCCCGTCGCTCCGCTCGCCCGGCCCCCGTCCCCCGTCGCTCCGCTCGCCCGGCCCCAGATTTCCACCGTCGGCCACCCGTCCCGACGCAGCGTCGCCTCCAGCCACGCGGCGGAGCGGGCGACGTCGCCGTGGTGCCCGGGGTCGGCGCTGATCGACGGGATGCGCAGCCACTCCGAGAGCTCCGCGACGAAGGCGTCGGCCCGGTGGGCGACCTCGGCCTGCTCGACGGTCCCCGACTGCGGCACGGTGCTCGTCACGCCCACCACGGTAGTCGGGGTCAGCGACCCGTCACGAGCGCGGTGATCTCCGCCCGGCGCATCCAGGCGACGACCGCGAGCAGCAGCCCGAAGATCACCGGGGTGTACCAGAAGCCCTCGTGCAGGAAGAACAGCTGCGCGCCGGTGGCTCCGACCATGAGCGCGACGAGGCAGGTGGCGGCGAGCCCGGCGAGGCGCGGGACGAGCAGGCCGATCCCGCCGGCGACCTCGAGGAGCCCGATGACGATGCGGAGCCACTGACCGGTCCCGAGGTCGTCGAAGATCTGGACGGCGTAGCTCTCGCCGATGAGCTTCGGCAGGCCGGAGCCGCCGACGAATGCCAGCGCGAGCAGCACCTGCAGCGTCCACAGGCCCGCCGTGAGGGCTCGGCCCCGGGTCGGGGCGGCGGCGACGGTCTCGGGGCCGGTGGTGGCGGTGGTCATCGCGGGCCTCCTGGCGGTGACGCTCCTCGGTGCAGGAGCGATACCGGTATCCTGCTCAACCGCACCGTTTAGTGTCAATGACGTACTGAGAGATATTCTTTTAGTATCACAGCGAGCAGCAGCCCGCTGCGCGACGATGCGGTGATGAGCTTCAGCCGGCCGCCCGCGTTCACCACCCGGCCCACCCTCGAGGGCACGGTCGGGATGGCCGCCTCGACGCACTGGGCGGCGTCGGCGACCGCGATGGGCGTGCTCGAGCGCGGCGGTACCGCGGTCGACGCGGCGGTCGCGGCGGGCTTCGTGCTGCAGGTCGTCGAGCCCCACCTCAACGGGCCGGGCGGGGACATGACCGCGGTGTTCGTCACTGCCAGCGACCCCACGCCGCACATCCTCGACGGCCAGGGCCCGGCGCCGGCGGCCGCCTCGGCGAAGCGGTACCGGGACGAGGGCCTCGACCGGGTACCCGGCGCGGGCGCCCTCGCGTCCGCGATCCCCGGAGCCACCGACGCCTGGCTGCGCCTGCTGCGCGACCACGGCACGTGGGAGGTCGCCGACGTCGTCGCCCCGGCGATCGGCTACGCCCGCGACGGGTTCCCGGCGGTGGCGCGCGTCGGGTCGACGATCCGTGCGGTCGCCGACCTGTTCCGCGAGCACTGGCCCTCCTCGGCGGCGCTGTGGCTGCCCGACGGGCACGCGCCGGCACCGGGCGCGGTGCTGCGCAACCCGGCCTGGGCCGCAACCCTCGGCCGGCTCGCGGACGCCGCCCAGGGCCCGACGCGCGAGTCCCGCGTGGACGCGGTGCGCACCGTCTGGGCCGAGGGGTTCGTGGCCGAGGCCGTCGAGGCGTTCTGCCGGACCCCGCACCGGCACGCGTCGGGGACCGACCACGCCGGGGTGCTCACCGTCGCCGACTCGGCCGGGTGGCGGGCCTCCGTCGTCGACGCCTTCGTCGGGGAGTTCCGGGGCCACCGGGTCGCGAAGACCCCGGCCTGGGGCCAGGGCCCGGCCCTGCTGCAGATGCTCGCACTGCTGGAACCCTCCGACGACGCCGACCTCGACCCGTCCACCGAGGCCGGCGCCCACCGTGTGCTCGAGACGATCAAGCTCGCCCAGGCCGACCGGGAGGCGTGGTTCGGCGACGTCGACGACCCGGTGACCCTCGCGGACCTGCTCGACCCCGCGTACCTCGATGGGCGCCGCGCCCTGATCACCGACGAGGCCTCGCCCGACGTCCGGCCCGGGCGGGTCGGGGGCCGGGAGCCGCGCCTCGCGGAGCTCGCGCTGGCCGGGGCGGCGCCCGGGGTGTCCGGCGGGTCGGCGGTCGGCGAGCCGACGGTGACGCTGGAAGGAGAGCCCGGGGCGAGCGGAGCGACGGGAGAGGCCGGGGCGAGCGGAGCGACGGGAGGGGCCCCGACGTCGTCGCACGGCGAGATGCGGGGCGACACCTGCCACCTCGACGTCGTCGACCGCTGGGGCACGGTCGTCTCCGCGACCCCGTCCGGGGGCTGGCTGCAGTCGTCCCCGACGATCCCGGAGCTCGGCTTCGCGCTCGGCACGCGGCTCCAGATGACGTGGCTCGAGGAGGGACTGCCCTCGACGCTGACGCCCGGCCGGCGGCCGCGCACCACATTGACCCCGACGCTGGTGCTCGACGACGCGGGCCGGCCGATGACCGCTCTCGGCTCACCCGGCGGGGACCAGCAGGACCAGTGGCAGCTGCTCTACCTGCTGCGCACCCTGGTCGGCGGGTGGTCACCGCAGGCCGCGATCGACGCGCCCGCGCTGCACACGACGTCGACGCCGGGCTCGTTCTGGCCCCGCGACCGCGAACCGGCCGGGGCCACCGTCGAGGACCGTCTCGGCGACGAGGTCATCGCCGGGCTGGAGCGGCGTGGGCACCGGGTCTCCCGGGCGGGCGACTGGTCGTTGGGCCGGCTGTCGGCGGTCGGGATCGACCACGGGCGCGGGGTGCTGTGGGGCGCCGCGAACCCGCGGGGGATGCAGGGGTACGCGGTCGGTCGGTGATCCCGTCGTCGTCTGGGAAGCTGTGATCATGCCGCTCCCCCCGCTGCGCCGTCGGCACTCCCGACCCGATCGGGCCGCCCGCCGCGCCGCGCTGCTCGCCGGCCCGTTGCTGGGTATGGGCGTGCTGCACTTCGCGGTACCGAGCCCCTTCGACGGCCTCGTCCCGCCGTGGATCCCGGGACCGGCGCGGTTCTGGACCTACGCCAGCGGGGTCGTCGAGCTCGCCGTGGGCGCCGCGGTGGCCCGGCCCGCCACCCGCCGGCTCGGGGCGACCGCCGCCGTCGGGCTGTTCCTCGCCGTCTACCCGGCCAACCTGCAGATGGCGTGGGACTGGCGGCGCAAGCCGTGGCCGTACCGCGCCGCCGCGCTCGGCCGGCTGCCACTGCAGTACCCCATGATCACCCACGCGCTGCGGGTGCGCGCGGAGGCCTGACCTGCGTCAGCGAGGGACGCCGAGCAGCCCCGCCGGGTCGTGCCGGCGGGCCAGGTGCACGAGGCGGAACCGCTCCTCGGACGTCGTGCGGGTCCGCGGCAGGCACATCGCGGTGTCCCGGGCGTCGAGGACGACGGCCGTCACGACGCCGACCGCTCCCGGCCGGGTCCGGAAGGCCCACCACAGCTCGGTCGCGCAGCCCCGTCCGGGCAGCGTGTGCGCGACGCCGTCGCCGGTGACCACGGTGGCGCCGCGCAGCGTGGTCCGGCCGACGGCCGAGGCCACGGTCCCGGTGCGCGAGAGGGTGGCGCAGGGCCGGGCGACGACCTGCGTCGCGGCCCGGTGCACGGCGGACCACGCCGCGCCGATCCCGGCCCGGACGGTGCCCGAGGCGGGGTCGGCGACGACCCGGTCGGCGCGCGAGAGCGAGACCGCGACGACCGGGCGGTCCCCGGGGCGGGCCTCGAGCCCCCCGCCCACCCCGAGGACCACGACCTCGATGCCGTACTCGACCCCCCACCGCACGACCCGGACCACGTCCGCGGTCCCGGTGGCCCCGACCACCGCGATCACCCGCCGCAGCGTGCGAATCGGCAGCGGCGCCCCGAGCGCGAGCTCCACGGCCGCGTCGGTGCTGTAGGGCGGATGGACGGGGCCGTCGACGAGCGCGTCGAGCGTCAGGATCGCCTCGGTCGTCCACCCGGGCCCGCGCACCGTCATCACCTCACCGCAGCCCGAGGCGGCGTCCGCCGAGCACGCCGTCCGGGTCGACCCGGCGGGAGACCTCGGCGAGGCGCGCCCGGCGCTCGTCGCTCCAGCACGCGCCGGGACGGGCGGCCATCGTCTGCGGCGCCGCGAAGTTCACCGGCATCGTGCCGCTCGACCAGGCCCCCAGCGCATCCACGACACCGTGCGCGACCGCCGGGACGACGTCGACCAGCGGCGGAACCATCGGGGCGACGATCCCGAGGAGGTACGGCTCCCGCGGCACGCATCCCGCCGTGCCGCGCAGGCCGGCCCCACCGATCGCCCGCAGCTCCACGATGATCAGCGGCAGCTCGTGCTGCGGGCCCGCGGCCGCGAGCAGCGCGTCGATCGTGTCGTCGTCGACCGACTGCAGGAACCCGCCCGTGGCCCAGAACGGCATCGGGTCGGTCGGGTCGCAGTGCACGGCGTCCATGGCCGCGGCGGGCATCTCGGTGACCATGTCGACGATCGGGGTCGCGATCCGGCGCATCGGTCCGACGACCTCGAGGCCCTCGATCTCGGGGCCGAGGTGCGCGACGCGCAGCTGCACGACGGTGCGTCCGCGCAACGGCGGCGGGGCGCCCTCCATGTCGGGCATGCGCAGGATCGCGATCGAGGTGGTGGTGTTCTCCTTCAGCTGCGGCTGCCAGGCGCGCCACGCGTGCATGACGGCGGCGGCGTCCGCCCCGTCGTAGAAGATCGAGCCGCCGTAGAAGCGGGTCATCTCGACCAGTTCGACGGTCATCTCGACGACGATCCCCGCGGCGTCCTTCCCGCCGAGCATCGCGTGGAAGAGCTCGGGTTCGGAGGTCGGCGTGACCTCGCGGATCTGACCGTCGCCCGTGACGACCTGCATGCGGCGGACCCGGTCGCAGCCGTATCCGTAGCGGCTCACGATCGGGCCGATGCCGCCGCCGGTCGAGAAGCCGACGACGCCGACGTCCGAGGACGAGCCGGTGACCGCGGACAGCCCGTGCGGCGCCGCGGCCTCGACCACGCGCGACCACTTGACGCCGGACCCGACGGTGACGGTGCGTGCGACCGGGTCGACGTCGCAGCGGTCGAGCCGCTTGGTGGAGACGATGACGACGCCCTGGTGCTCGACGTCGGAGTGCCCGGTGGCGACGACGCCGACGCCGATCCCGCGGGCGCGGGCCCAGCGGACGGTCGCGGCCACGTCGTCCGCACTGGTCGCCCCGACGACCGCGACGGGCTCGTGCGCGGGCGCGAGGTTGAACCCCGCGAGCTCGGTGACCACGCCGACCTCCCCCGGATCCCACACGGGTCCGGTCACGGCTCTGCGCAGGTCGGCGACTCCGAGGGTGGTGGTCGGGGCGACGGGGCGGGCGAGCTCGGTCATCTTGACACTCCGTGATCAGCAGGCGCGCTTCTGGGTGAGGCGCGATGCAGCTGACCGTAGAGTTACGACACAGAGTGACACAAGAGTCGGATTCGTCCTCGGTCAGTCACCGGGAGTGAGATCCTCCGGTCACGGAACGTCAACCTCGCGGGCGGATCCTCGCGTTGGGCAGCGTCGGGGCGTGGAGCCGGGCGGTCCCGCCGTCCAGGCCCACGTAGCCCGTGACGTGCCCGAACCGGCCCTCGGGGTCGTCCTCCCACGCGGCCCGGAACGCGACGATCTCCTCGTGGGTGCGGCCCACGAAGTTCCACCACATGACGATCTGTTCGCGCAGCGGTGTCCCGCCGAGCAGGAGCAGGCGGGCCGGGACGTCGGCGTCGTTGGTGAGCTCGAGCCGCGCCGGGCCGGGCGCGACGTAGGCGAGCTCCGCGGTCGCGACGTCGGTGGGGGTCACGTCCTCGCCGTCGACGCGCACGCCGCCGGTGTCGACGAGGACCCCGTGCTCGAAGGCGGGATCGACGTCGAGGGTGACGGCGGCGCGCGGCTCGAGGACGATCTCCGCGCCGAGCAGCGGCGTGAACGTGGGGACCGGGCTGGTGGAGCCGGCGAGGGCGCCGAGGAAGACCCGCGCGACGCCGCCGTCGAGGTCGACCGGTTCCGGCGCGTGGTGGGCGAACGCGCGCGGGGTGTCGCGGTGGGCGTCGGGGAGGGCGAGCCAGAGCTGGACCCCGTGCAGCGTCGTGGTCCCCGGCAGGGAGACCTCCGAATGGCAGACGCCGTGGCCGCCGATCATGAGGTTGAGCTCGCCGGGCCGGACGACCGCGTGCACGCCGTGGCTGTCGCGGTGCTCCACCTCGCCGGTGAACAGCCAGCTCACCGTGGCGAGGCCGGTGTGCGGGTGCGGGGCGACGTCCATGCCGCCGGTGGCCGCGACGTCGTCGGGACCGTAGTGGTCGACGAAGCACCACGCGCCGATCAGCGACCGCTGCCGCTGCGGCAGGGTGCGCCGCACCGACATCGCCCGCGGGCCGCCCAGCGGGACCTCCCGCGGGGTCAGGATCTCGACGACCGCGGGCTCGCGCGGCGCCTGCTCGCCGCACACCATCTCGGCCGGCGCGATCTCGACGTTGCTCACCCCGTCCATCCTCCGCCCGTTCTGAGCGAGGGGCACCATCGCTCGAATAGATGGGTCAGGGGCGCCCCTCGCCGGAACACCGCGCCGGCCCCCGTTTCGAGCGAGGGGCACCATCGGTCGAATAGATGGGCCAGGGGCGCCCCTCGCCGGAACAGTGCCACGCGGGCGGCGGGCAGCGGCTGATCACGGGCACAACCCGCAGGTCTGACCCGGAGCTGGCGTGCGCGGTGTGCCCCTCGTCGGGAGAGACGGGGCCGGCGCCTGCGGCTCGGGCGTCAGCGGGGGTCGCGGTCGCCGTCGTCGAAGCCGGTGCGGTCGGGGTCGGCGTCGTCCTCGGTCCACGGCGCGGCGGGTCCGCGGTGCACCACGACGTCGTCGCCCTCGGGCTCGCGGACCTCGACGGGCACCGACGCGACCAACGCGCGCAGTCCCCCGGCGTCGAGGAGGTCCGAGGGGGTCACGGTGCGGTCGGCCCGGACGTAGTGCAGTGCCGCGCGGACCCGCTCGACCGGCGTCCCGGACAGCGCCGCCCACGCGAGCCGGTACGCCGCGAGCTGCACCGACAGGGCCGGCATCGCCTCGGGGGCGGGCGGCGCTCCGGTCTTCCAGTCGACCACCGTCGCCCCGCCGTCGCGGTCGGCGAACACCGCGTCGATCCGACCCCGGACCAGCGTCCCCTCGACCTCGGTCTCGAACGGCACCTCGACGGCCACCGGCGTGCGGTTCGCCCACGCGCTCGCCGTGAACCGGTCCTGGAGCTCGGTGAGGTCGGCGGAGGCCGGGTCGTCGGCGCCGGGGTCCTCGTCGGCCGCCCCGGGGAGCTCGTCGAACTCCAGCAGCTCGGTCTTCGCGAACCAGCGCTCCACCCACGCATGGAACTCCGTGCCCCGGCGTGCGCGCGGGTCCGGGGGACGAGGGACGGGTCGACGCAGCCGGCGGGCCAGCGCGTCCGGGTCGGCGGCGAGGTCGACGAGCTGGCTGACCGAGAGCTGCGGGGGCAGCAGGACACGAGCGTGGCGCTCGCGGGCCGCGGCGCGCTCGGCGAGGAGCACATCGACGTCGGCGGCCCACCCGTCCGGGTCGGCCGGCACCTCATCGGCCGGCACCTCATCGGCCGGCTCGGGCTCGGCCGGGGCCTCGTCGGCCTCCGCCCGGCGGGCGCGCGCCGCGCGGACCAGGGCCGCACCCCGCTCGACGGCGTCCCGGCGGGCACCGAGCGGATCGACCGGCCAGGCCTGCGCGCGCTCGACCTCCGCGAGCGGGTTCGCCGCGGCCTCCTCGGGTTCGTCGGCCCACGCGTCCACCGTCACCCCACCCCGGCGCGCGACCTCCCCGATCTCGGTGAGGAACTCCGACGGCCCGCGGGGCTTCTCGCCGGACTCGCCCCACCAGTGCCCGGACACCAGCAGGGTCCGCTCGGCCCGGGTGAGCGCGACGTAGAAGAGCCGGCGCTCCTCGACGAGCCGCCGCTCGTCGAACTCCTGCTCGTGGCGGTCGAGGCGCTCGGTGAGCTCCTTGCGGTCGGCGACACCGGCGACGTCGAGCACCGGGAGGTCCGGCCGGTCGCCGCGCAGGTCGGCGGGCAGCGAGGCGATGCTCGTCAGCCACGAGCCGGACAGCTTCGGCCCTGGGAAGATCCTGGCGCAGACGTGCGGGACCCCGACGACCTCCCACTCCAGGCCCTTCGCGGCGTGCACGGTCAGGACCTGCACGCGGGCGCCGCCGAGGGCCGGGTCGGCGCCCGCGGTCGACTCCACCTCGCCCGGCGTCAGCCCGTCCTCGGCCTCCTCGGCGGCGTCGAGGTAGGCGAGCAGCGCGGTGGGGGTGGCCGTGCCTCCCGACGTGGCCGCACCGCCGGCGAAGTCGGCGACCACGTCGGCGAAGGCGTCGAGGTGCGCCCGCCCGACCTCACCGGGCCGGGAGGCCGATTCGACGTCGAGCAGCAGCGTGCGCTCGACGTCGGCGACGAGGTCCACCAGCGCCGCGGTCACCCGGCGGCGCAGCCCGACCAGCTCGCGCGCGAGCCGACGCAGCCGGGCGTACCCCGCCGGGGAGTAGTGCTCCGCCGGCCCGGGATCGTCCAGCGCGTCGACCAGGCCGGCGCGTTCGGCGTGCTCGCCGGGCAGGGCGTCGGCGACCGGGTCCGGGGCGCCCGCCGTCGGCGCCGTCTCCGGGACCGGTGGCGCGGCGAGCTCGCGGGCACGGCGCCAGAGGGCGGCGAGGTCGGCGCCCCCGATCCGACAGCGCGCGCCCGTCAGCAGCCGGACCGCTGCCCCGCCTGCCAGCGGGTCGACCACCAGACGCAGCGCCGAGACCAGGTCGCGGACCTCGGGCTCGTCGAGCAGGCCACCGAGCCCGACGACCTCGACCGGCAGGTCCCGCGCGCGCAGCGCGGCCGCGAGCTCGGACATGTCCGCACGGCGCCGGACCAGCACCGCGCTCGTGGGCGGCGGGTCGCCGCGGTCCAGCGCGGCGCGCCACCGGTCGGCCACGGCGTCCGCGAGCCAGGCCCGCTCGGCCGCCACGTCGGTGTGCAGGGCGACCCGCACGTCCCCGGGATCGGCGCCGGTGAAGGCGCGCAGCTTGTCCACGCCGGCGAGGGACCGGGGTTCGCGCAGCGGCTCCACCACCGCGTTGGCCAGGGCCAGCACCTCGGGCGGGTTGCGGAAGCTCGTGAGCAGCCCGAACCGGCGCGCGGCGACCCATTCGACGGCTCCCCCCGTCGCTCCGCCCGCCCGGCCGGGGTCGGGGCGCTGGAAGTCGGTGACGAAGCGGGGCAGGTTCGCCGCGCTCGCCCCACGCCAGCCGTAGATCGACTGGAACGGGTCACCCACGGCGGTCACCGCGGTCTGCTCGTCGCCGCCGAAGAGCGCACGCAGCATGATCCGCTGGGCGTGCCCGGTGTCCTGGTACTCGTCGAGCAGCACCGCGCGGAACGCGCCGCGCTCCACCTGGCCGACCTCGGGGTGCGCGTCCGCGAGGCGGGCGGCCGCGGCCATCTGGTCGGCGAAGTCCAGACAGCGCTCGGTCCGCTTGCGCGCGGCCAGCTCCTCGACCAGCGGCAGCAGCGCGACCCGGAACCGCTGCCGCTCGACGATCTTCGTCAGCGGCTGCGGCAGGGCCGACCGCTGGCCCTTCGCGGGTGGCGCCGACTCGACGGCACGGGCAAGGGTCTCGGCGTGCTCGCGCAGCTGGTCGGGCTCGGCGAGATGTTCCCCCAGCTCTCCGGCCAGCGCGAGGACGTAGCCGGTGACGCTGGTCGGGATCAGCGCGGTGTCGAGGTCGCGGGTCCAGGAGGAGACGACACGGTGGGCGAGCTGCCACGACGCCGTCGGCGAGAGCAGGCGGGCCCCGGGGTCGGTGGGCAGGCGCAGGCCGTGCTCGGTGAGCAGCCGGCCCGCGTAGGCGTGGTAGGTCGAGACCGTCGGTTCGAGGGTGCGCACTTGGACCCGGCGCTCACCGGTCGGGTCGAGCTCGTCGAGCAGCGGGTCCCCGGCCAGGCGGCGCAGACGGCGGCGGATGCGGTCGGCGAGCTGGCCGGCGGCCTTGCGCGTGAACGTCAGTCCGAGCACCTGGTCCGGGGTGACGATCCCGTTAGCCACCAGCCACACCACGCGCGCGGCCATCGTCTCGGTCTTGCCGGACCCGGCGCCGGCGGTGACGAGTGCGGAGGCGAACGGCGCCGCGATCACCTCGGCCTGCTCGTCGGTGGGGCGGCGCAGGCCCAGCCGCTCCGACAGCTCCGTCGGGTCGATCAGGCCGGTGGTGCTCGCCATCAGACCGGTCACGGCACCTGCCTCCCGGACGAGTGCACCGGGCACGCGGTACGCACCGGGCAGCGCGGGCACGCGTCGTTCTCCTGCCCGACGAACACCGGCCCCTCGGTCATGCGCGCCGCCGCCGCGACCTGCTCGCGCCAGTGCTCCACGCCGTCCTCGTCGAGCGGGGTCTGGGCCCGCTCCTTGGCCTTCTGGCCGTCGCGCTGGAGGTAGACCAGCCGGGCGCCGCCGGGCACGGTCGCGGCGGCCGACCCTTCCGAGGCGGGCGGGGAGGCCAGGGTCTCGGCGAACGCCCCGAGCGCCACCGCCAGCTGGTACACCGCGAGCTGGGGGTGCTCGGCCGCCTTGGCCGCCGAGATCGGGGTCT
>JAVXWR010000706.1:0-3468 GCA_032230725.1 Actinomycetota bacterium | reverse complement strand
GTGTACCCGAGCGTGGTCGCCGCCGCGCTGAGCGTCCCCCGGTCCATGACCTCGCGGAACACCCGCAGCGCCGTGACCGACGCGTTCTCCAGGGACATGCCTATCACGCATACCAGCGATGCCTGATCTGCGCTGGTCGCATGGCGCGGACGTTCCTAGCGTGGGTGCCATGAGCAGGATCGCACTCGTCACCGGCGCCACCCAGGGCCTCGGCCTGGCGCTCGTCGCCGGCCTCGCGCAACGCATGGAGCCCGACGACACCGTCTACCTGACCGGCCGGGACCCCGACCGGGTGGAGCGCGCCGTCGCCTCGGTGCCGCCCGGCCGGGCCCAGGTGCGCGGCGAGCTTCTCGACGTTGCCGACCCCGGGGCGGCCGAGGAGCTCGCGGCCCGGCTCGGCCCGGTCGACGTCGTCATCGGTAACGCCGTGATGCGCGTGGGTCCCGAGGACGACCCGCGCAAGATCGTCGGCGAGTACACCGAGGTGAACAACGTCGGCACGACGCGGCTGCTGCGCGCCTTCGCCCCGCGCCTGCCCGACGGCGGTCGGTTCCTCGTGGTGGCGAGCTCGCTGGGGACGCTGCACCACCTCGCGCCCGTCCTGCACGACCGCTTCGACCGCCCGACCACGCTCGACGAGGTCGACGCGGCCGTGGCCGCGTGGCGGGACGCGGTCGCCGACGGCAGCGCGCGCGGCGGGGACTGGCCCGGGTTCGTGAACATCCCCTCGAAGATCGGGCAGGTCGCCGCGGTCCGGGCACTGGCGGCGTCACGCCGTGAGGAGGACCGCCGGCGCGGGATCCTGCTCGCGGCGGTGTGCCCCGGGATGATCAACACGCCGACGTCGGGGCTGTGGTGGGACGTCAGCGGGGCGCCGAGCCCGGAGGAGGCCGCGGTCGCGCTGCTCGACCTGGCGCTCGGCCCGGTCGACCCGGCGCAGTACGGCGAGCTCGTGCGGCACGGCCGCGTCCTGCCCTGGCGACCCTGAAGGTGCTGCGCCACCGCCTCCCTCGGCCATGATCATCAGCACGTGGGGCAGGTTCGGTGCGTGCGGCGCCTGCGTGATGTGCCCGTCGTGGTGAGGCCGCCGACGGGTGCTTGATCACGGGCACGTGGCGCAGCTCCGAGGGGTCGAGGAGCTGCCTGGTGTGCTGATGATCAGGTGGTCGAGGCGTGGTGGCCCGCCCGGGCCGGGGCTCAGCCGGCGACGGCGGGCGTACGCAGGTCCGCGGCGGGGAAGGGCGGGAGCTCGTCGGCCCGCATCGACGCGCGCCCGGCGAGCCGCCACGCCCTCGCGACGACGTCGTGGTCCTCCTCCGTGACGAGGTTGCCCATGACGCGCAGGGCCACCGTCATCAGCGCCTTCGACCGCATCCCGACCGGTCCGGCCGCCGGCAGCAACCGGGGCACGGTCAGCAGCTTCGCGAGACGGCGCGCGATGGAGAACGCCGAGCCGTAGTGCTCCCGCAACGTCGCCGGCCAGGCGAGCGTCAGGTCGTCGTCGGAATCCAGCAGGTCGACGACGATCCGGCCGGTCTCCAGGCCGTAGTCGATGCCCTCGCCGTTGAGCGGGTTCACGCAGCCGGCGGCGTCCCCGACCAGCGCCCAGTTGCGCCCCGCGACGTTCGAGACCGCACCGCCCATGGGCAGCAGCGCCGACGCGACGTCGCGGACCTCGCCGTCGAGCTGCCAGTCCTCGCGGCGCTGCTCGGCGTAGTGCGCGATGAGCGAGCGGAGCCGGATGTTGGCCGGCCGGGCCTCCGTCGCGAGCGTGCCGACCCCGATGTTGACGTGCCCGTCGTGCAGCGGGAACACCCACCCGTAGCCCGAGAGGACCTCGTTCTCCGCGCCCCGCAGCTCGAGATGCGAGGAGATCCACTCGTCGTCGTGACGCCCGGAGCGCACGTAGCCGCGGGCGGCCACGCCGTAGGCGGTGTCGCGGTGCCAGACCCGGCCGAGCACGCGCCCGAGCGTCGAGCGTGCCCCGTCGGCGACGACGAGGTGGCGGCAGGAGATCGTCGTCGTCCCGTCCGGGCCGTCGAGGACGACGCCGGTGACGCGGTCGCCGTCACGCTCGACGTCGACCGCCCGCGCACCCTCCACCGGCACCGCGCCGCGCTCCAGCGCCGCCGTCCGGATCCGGGCGTCGAGCTCGGTGCGCGCGACCGCCCCGCCGTGCGCCGGGAGCGACCCGCCCGGCCACGGCAGCTCGAGGAGCTGGCCGAAGCCGGCCGCGCGCAGCCCGCGGTTCTCGCCCCGCCCGCTGACCCACTCGCCGAGGCCCAGGTGCTGCAGCTCCGCGATGGCCCGGGGGGTCAGGCCGTCGCCGCAGGCCTTGTCGCGGGGGAAGACGGCGGCGTCGGCGAGGACGACGTCGTGGCCGGCCTCGGCGGCCCGCGCCGCCGCGGCCGAGCCGGCGGGGCCGGCTCCCACGACGAGGACGTCGGTGCGCGTCGGGGTCTTCACGGCTCCAGCATGCCCTGGGAGACGGAGCGGAGCTCGACCCTCGGTGCTGCGGGACGGGTCAGCCGGGCAGCAGGCTGAGCCGGACCTTGCGGGAGGCGTTGTCCCCGTTGGTGTCCACGAGGCAGACCGACTGCCATGTGCCCAGCGCCATCCGCCCGCCGAGCACCGGGACCGACAGCGAGGGGCTGATCAGCGCGGGCAGCACGTGGTCGCGGCCGTGGCCGGGGGAGCCGTGGCGGTGGCCCCAGCGGTCGTCGGCGGGGAGGAGCTCGCGGAGCTGGCGGAGCAGGTCGGCGTCGCTGCCCGCGCCGGTCTCGATGACGGCCAGGCCCGCGGTGGCGTGCGGGACGAAGACGTGCAGCAGCCCGTCCTGTGCGTCGGCGTCGCCGAGGAAGCGCTCGCACTCCCGGGTGATGTCGCGGACGGTCTCGTCACCGCCGGTCCTGATCTCGATCTCCTCGCTGCGCATCGCGTGCGAGCCTACGGCGTCGCGTGGTGCGCCAGAATCGCCCGGCTGCCCGCGACGACGCGGTCCTGCCACTGGGTGCAAGCATCGCCGCGGTGCGTGCACCCGGAAGCCGCGCCCCCCGCACCTGAGAGGACCTCACCCATGACCGGTCACGCCGGAGTCGCCGTGGTCACCGGAGCCGGGCGCGGCATCGGTGCCGGGATCGCGCGGGCGCTGTCGGCGCGCGGCCACCACGTCGTCGTCACCGACGTGGACGGCGAGACCGCCTCCCGGACCGCCGACGCCCTCGACGGCCCGTCCACCGCGATGCCCCTCGACGTGCGTGACCCGTCGGCCCACCGCGCGGTCGCGGCCGCCGCCGCCGACCTGGGCGAGGTCGGCGTCTGGGTCAACAACGCCGGCGTCCTCTCGACCGCTCCGGTGTGGCAGTCCACCGACGCCGAGGTCACCGCCACCATCGAGATCAACACGCTGGGCCTGGTGCACGGCTGCCGGGCCGCCGTCGACGTCATGCGCCGCGGCGACATCCTCAA
>JAVXWR010000702.1:0-3351 GCA_032230725.1 Actinomycetota bacterium | reverse complement strand
CGCCGGGGAGCCGGTGGCGGCCGCCCCGGGCCCGTCCACGGCACCCGGGGCGATGGACGCGGCGGGGCTGCGACGCATCTGGTCGGAGGTCATGACGGCCGTGCGCGAGGCGAGCAAGCCGACGCACGCGCTGCTGCAGAACGCCACGGTGGCCGCCGTCGAGGGCACTATTGTGACCCTGGCGATGCCGACCCCCCCGCTCGCCAAGCAGCTCTCGCAGCCCAACCGCGCCGGGCACGTGACCTCCGCCCTCGGCCGGGTGCTCTCGGGGGAGTGGGCGCTGCGGGCGGTCGACGCGAACGGGCAGGCGCCGGGCGGTTCGGGAGGCGGGCCCGACCCCGCCGCCGGCGGACGTGGCCGTGGGGGACCGCCGGCGGCCTCGGCGCGCCCGCCGCAGCCGCGCGGCGGGCCGCAGTCCGACGGGCGCCCCCAGGCCGGGCGCGAGTCCGCCGATCGGCCCGCCGACCCCGACCCGGGCGCGCCCGCCGGTCGACCTCAGTACCAGCGCCCGAGCGCCCGCGGCGGGGCCCCCGCGGAACGGCCCCCGGAGGCCGAGCGGTCGCGACCTCCGGAGCCTCCCGCCGACCGCGCCGCCCCGCGCCCGGCCGCCGGGCCCCCGGACATCCCGCCGCCCCCGGAACCGCCGGAGGAGGAGGTCACCGAGGAGGACATGTACGCCGAGGCCCACGCCGAGCCGGGCTCGGGCGAGCCCGTGGTCCGTCGCGACCCCGACGACATCGTCATGGAGCTGCTCACCGAGCAGCTCGGGGCCCGGCGGGTCGACGGGCGGTAGCTCTCCGCGTCGGCGGGCTGCTCGCATGATCAGGAGCACATCACGCACGACAACCGGCGGACGATCATGAGCGATGCGCTCCTCGCGGGGCGCCCACCCGGGTCAGCCCGACGGCTCGTCGATCAGGGGCGCATGAGGCACGTCCGGGGGTCGTTGATCACGTGCGGGGTGCCCCTCGGCCCCGGTCAGCCCATGACCCGCGCGAGGAAGTCGATCGCCCGCGGGTAGGCGTCGAGCCGGTTCGCGCGCTGGGCCAGGCCGTGGCCCTCGTCGTCGTAGACCACCAGCTCCACCTCGACGCCGTTCTCCCGCACCGCCGCCGCGACCTGCTCGGCCTCGGAGAGCGGCACCCGCGGGTCGTTGCGGCCGTGGATGACGAACAGCGGCGCGCGCACGTCGGAGATCCGGTTCAGTGGCGAGGCGGACTCGAGGAACTCGCGGTTCCGCTCGAGGGAGCCGTACTCCCGCTCGCGGTGGGCGCGCCGGTAGGGCGAGGTGTTCTCCAGGAACGTGACCAGCGACGAGATGCCGACGATGTCGACGCCCGCCGCCCAGCGCTCCGGCTGGAACGTGACCCCGGCGAGCACCATGTAGCCGCCGTACGACCCGCCCCAGAGCGCCGAGCGGGCCGGGTCGAGGTCGAGCGAGGGCAGGAAGTCGTGGATCGCGGCGAGGTCGGCCACCGAGTCCAGGCGGCGCTCGACGTCGTCGAGGGAGTACCACCGCTTCCCGTAGCCGACCGAGCCCCGGACGTTCGGCACGAGCACGGTGTGCCCCTGGGCGGCGAGCGCCTGCACGATCGGGGAGAACGACCGCACCGACTGGCCCTCGGGACCGCCGTGCACGATCAGCACGCTCGACCCCGTGGGTGCCTCCGGGGCGTAGACGAAGCACGGCACCGTCTCGCCGTCCGGGGTCGGGACGCCGACGCTGGTCGGGGTGACCAGCTCGAGGCCCTCGAGATCGCCGGCCGAGGAGGCGACGGTGCCGGTGCGTCCGGTGGCGGCGTCGACGATCACCACGTCGGCCGGCACCGTCGGGGAGGTCCACGTCAGTGCCAGGCCCTGGGAGTCGGCCGACCAGCGCGGCACGGTGAAGTAGTCCGCGACCCCGACGCCGGGCGTGACCACGTCGACGCGGTGCTCGCCGGTGACCGCGTCGTGGATCGCGAGCCGGGAGGCACCGTCGTCGTTGGTCACGACGAGCAGGTGGGCGCCGTCGGGGGAGAGGCGCCCGGTGACGTCGTGGGCGTCGTCGGTCACGAGATAGGTCAGCGCGCCGGTGTCGGGATCGAGGCGGGCGACCCCGGTGCGGTCGCGGCCGGAGTTGGTGGTGACGATCGCGGCCGAGGAGTCGGGGAGCCACTGCAGGCCGCCGAACAGGGCGGCCTCGTCGGCCGGGGTGACCTCACGGGTGTCGGCGCCGGCGAGCAGCAGCACCTGCGAGCTCATCGCGGGGGTCCCCGGGCGGGTCATCAGCGCGCGGGACCCGTCGGGGGCGACGGCCGCGCCGCCGACCATGCCCCCGCCGTCGTAGAGCACCGTCTCCGTGCCGGTGGCGATCTCGCGCAGCACGAGGTCGAAGTCGACGCCGTTGCGGCGGTTGGTGGCGTAGACGATGCGCCCGCCCTCGAGGACCTCGGCGAGCGAGTGGATGTGGCGCGGGTCCCGGACGAGGGGCTCGAGGTCGTCCTCGCCGAGCGGGCGCTCGACGTCGTCGGGGCGCAGGAGGGAGAGCTGGGCGCGCTCGTCGCCTGCGGAGTCGTGGGAGACGACGACGGTGCGCGGGGTGACGCCCTTGAGGTAGCGCCCCGAGCACGCGCCGGGCAGCGCGGTGAGGGTCTGTCGCGCACCGTCCGGGCTGAGCTCGACGAGCTGCACCGAGCCGGAGGTGTCGTCGCCGGCGAGGACCCGGCCGTCGGCGCCGACGTCGAACGCGCGCCAGGTGCGGGCGGAGAGCAGGCGGTGGACCAGGTCGGCGGTGTCGCTCACGGGCGCCACTCTGCCCGACGTCGCCCGGTGCACGCGAAGCGTCGATGCTTGCACCCAGTGACAGGAAAGCCCCGTCGTCGCCCGGGCTCGTCGTCCCCCTCGGCGCACGCCCTACCCTGGGGGCGTGCAGCCAGGACAGCCGGACATGCCCGACATGGGCGCTCTTCTGCAGCAGGCCCAGGCCATGCAGGAGCAGCTCATGAACGCCCAGGCCGAGCTCGCGGAGACCGAGGTGACCGGCCAGGCCGGGAACGGCCTCGTCACGGTCACCCAGACCGCCGCGGGCGAGGTCCGTGGCATCACCATCGACCCGAAGGTCGTCGACCCGAGCGACGTCGAGACGCTGCAGGACCTCGTCCTCGGTGCGCTCGCCGACGCCGCCGACAACGCCGCGCAGCTCCAGGCCGAGAAGATGGGCCCCCTCGCCGGCGGCCTGGACATGGGGGGCGGCGGGCTCGGCGGCCCGCAGCTGGGGGCGTAAGCCCCCGAACGCGAGGACGACGGGAAGACGGGAAGTAGTCAGTGTTCGAGGGCCCGGTCCAGGACCTGATCGACGAGCTCGGCCGG
>JAVXWR010000648.1:0-2622 GCA_032230725.1 Actinomycetota bacterium | reverse complement strand
AACCCCTGGCTCCAATCTCGACGTCGGCAAGGCCACCGTGCAGCTCGAGGCGGGAGCGGGCGGTTTAACCATGCGCACGCTCACCAGTAACGATCATAAGACTTGGCCAGTCGGGCAGCGGCAGACCGCGAGGCTCCTGCGACCCGGGGTCCTCGAACTCTCCGGGGCAACAGCGACTCCGTGGGGCCTGTGCAAGCCGCCCGCCTCCGATGGGATCTGCGGCGGCTGACCGAGGCCGCCGCGAAGACGCGGCCGAGAGCGCCAGCCGGCCTACGGCTGCCCCAGCGCGAACGGCGGCGTTCTCCGACTCCATCGCAGGCGACTCTGGTGGGGGTCGGACCACCGCTCGGCACGGCGTCCTCGGAGGCCCTCCGAGGTGCGGCCGGCGACTATTGCCTGGACGACGGGCAGATCGCCGACGTAGCTCCCACCCGCTCTCGGGGCAGGCTCGCCGCTTCCAAGGGCGAACTCGAAGCCTCGTGCACAGGCATGTCGAGACGCTCCGTGCCGCGAGTCCCTACCGAGGGCTGATCGTGGAGCTTTCCGCTGCGGCGCGCCGCGAGCTCTCCCCGCCCGAGAGCGGTAGTTCCCGCCGACCCGGTCGGCCGAGAGCAACCGCCCCAGGTAGGTGAGGTGGTGCTTGGCCTGATGGTTACTGCTCTTCGGCGGTGCACGGGCGGCAGATGCCGGGCGGGTCCTCGTACACGCCGCAGGTCTCGTTGCTGATCACGATGACCCTGGTGTTGTTGGGCCGGACCCGGATCTCCACGTTGTCCTCGTCCAGCGCGCCGAGACCGAGCTCGTCGAAGACAACCTGCGCGACCGCGAGGAGTTGGTCCTGAGCGGTACCGGCCTGCCGTCGAACTCTCTGCAGGCGCGTGTGGCTGATGCGGACTTCGCCGTTATCTGACATGGGTGTCTCCGATCAATCGTCGAGCTGGTCGTGGTCCGGGCTGCCAAGGATGTGGTCGTGATCGTGGATGTGGTCGTGGTCGCGAGGGCCTTCGGCGCAGCCGTTACGCGGCCCGGACCTGGCCGGTCTGTCGGTGCCCGCGGGCGAGGCTGTCGCAGCGTTCGCGGAGCATCTCGCCGCCGAGGGACTGGACGCCCCAGTCCTTGTCCTGGAACTGGCCGCCGACCGCGAACCGCTGCCAGAGATGCCCGTCGGCGGGGTCGACGAAGCTGATGTAGCCGCCGTCCGCGACCTCGAGAGCCGAGGTCAGGCTGCCGAGGAAGGAATACCGGTGGGTGCCGCGGTTGGTGCTGCGGTAGAAGTCGGGCAGGAGGAAGTCGCTGACCTCGACACCGCCGACTTGGTAGGTGAACTTTTCGCACGGATCGGCCAGTTCAACCAGGTACTGCACGCGCGTACTGGTGCCCTTCCAGCCCGGCAACGCGCTGGCGGCGTGGAGCCGGTTGCCCCAGGGGTCACCGAGCATCTCCAACAACTCGTGGCTGGCGGTGACGCTCCAGACCCCCTCGTCGACGTCCACCAGCGAGTACGGCTGGTGGTTCTCGTCGGCGTGGTAGCCGGCCGCCCCGGGCTGGTCGAGCTTCTCGCGCAGCTCGATCCGCCAGGTGTGCGCCGGGGCGGTGGGGTAGGCGCCGACGGTGGCCGCGACGTGCCACACGGGCGCGAAGTCGGACTGGACCTGCTCGTTGAGCGCGCCGGCGACCTTGGCGAGCTCGTCGGGGCTGACCGAGCCGGTGGCGTCGACGAGGGCGACGTGCACGGGCATTGCGATGGTGGTCATGGGGATGCCTTCCGTAGTTGGTCGATAGGTGGTTGACAGCCGTGGGTGGTCCGAGCGGGGCGGGATGAGGACCCGGGGCTCTGCACCGGCCCTCCCTGGGCCGCCCGGGCTAGGAAGGGCTCGCCTGTTCGCGCCGACTACGCGGCTGAAAAGAGCGACCATCGGTCGGGGGCCGGCGTTTGCCGAGGCGACGCCGTCGCCCTCCCGTTGGTCGCTATCGAGGAGGCTGACGATGGTGCCGACGAAAGCTCGCCAGCGTGCCCGATAGCGGATGCGCCGACTGCTCGTGCGCGGCCGAGAGCAGGTCCCCGCGGCCGTCGGACCTGACGTTGACCACCGCCCGGCGGCCGACGGAGGCTTCGACCTGCGGTTGGTAGTGAGGGCTGCCGTCTCGAGCTCCGCGCGGAGCAACGACCCGGCTCATGCGGCCCGGCTAGCGTTTCAGCGCCATGATCGTCCCCCTTGATTTGGCTGGTGTGCGGGGCTAGAGTCCGGCGACGATCCCCCACGTCGCCAGCGCCCCCAACGTGCTGGTCCAACGCCCATAAGCGGTGTAGTAGCCGACCGCCCAGGTGGTCTGGGCGTTGAGGTGGAACTGCCGGGCCGAGAGATCGCCGTTATGACCGGATCGGACATGTTCCGGACCGCGGCCCAATGCGGCCTCGCCCCTTCGAACTGGTCGACGGCCAGGCCGAGCACGGCGTCACCCATCTCCACGGCCGCCCCCTCCCGGTCGAGCCGGTTGCTGGTCGTGCCGTACTCGAAGTAGTCAGTGGTCAAGATCGGGTGGAACTCGGGCATGTCCCTGCCGCCGAGCTCGATCTTGATGTCGGGGTCGTTGGGGGGCGCCGGAATGCCTGGGCCGGCG
>JAVXWR010000623.1:0-7119 GCA_032230725.1 Actinomycetota bacterium | reverse complement strand
CAGAACCCGGCCGGATCAGGTCCCGGGCGCGATGAAGAACTCCAGCGCGATGCCGTCGGGGTCGCGGAACGAGATGCCCGAGCCGTAGTGCGCCTTCTTGATCCCGCCGTGGGAGATGCCCAGCTCGTCGAGGCGGCTGCCCCACTGCTCCAGCGAGGCCGAGTCGGGCAGCGTGAAGCTGATGTGGTCGAGCCCGGTGCGGCGCGCGTCGAAGGAGTCCTTGGCCTCGCGGCCCATGTGGGTGTGCAGGCCGAAGAGCATCCCGCCGTCGAGGGCGTAGACGGTATGGTGGAACTCGCCGCCCTCCTCGTCCTCGTCGAGCACGGGGTCGGTGCCGAACAGCCGGGAGTACCACTGCGTCGAGCGCTGCAGGTCGGACACGGTGATGGCGACGTGCTGCAGGCCGGGGAAGGTCATGGCGGGCGGCTCCTTTGCCGGTGGTCGTGGTCGGCCTAACGGTCCTGCCAGACCGGCGCACGCTTGGCCAGGAAGGCGGACATGCCCTCCTGGGCGTCACAGGTCATGGCGTTGGTCGCCATGACCTCGCTCATCTCGACGTAGGCCTCGTCCTCGGAGAGGTCGATCTGCCGGTAGAACGCCTCCTTGCCGATGCGCAGCGTCACGCTGCTCGCGTCGGCGACCTTCTCGGCCAGGGCCCGGACGGCCGCGTCGAGCTCGTCGGCCGGCACCGCGGCGTTGATCAGGCCCCACTCGGCGGCCGTCGCGGCGTCGATCGTCTGGCCGGTCAGCAGCAACTGCATGGCGCGCTTACGGCCGATCGCCCGGCTCACGGCCACCATCGGCGTCGAGCAGAACAGGCCGATCTTGACGCCGGGCGTGCCGAAGACGGCGTGGTCGGCGGCGATCGCGAGGTCGCAGGTGGCGACGAGCTGGCAGCCGGCGGCGACGGCCATGCCCTGGACGGCGGCGATCACGGGCTGGGGGACCTCGTGGACGGCGCGCATCATCTCGGTGCAGACCGCGAACACCTCGCGCTCCTCGGCGAGGGTGCGGTCGACCATCTCCGAGAGGTCGTGACCCGCCGAGAACGCCGGTCCCTCCGCCGCCACCACCACGACGCGGACGCCCTCGCGCGCCGAGACGTCGCGCAGGCCCGCGGTGACGGCGCGCATCGTCGCGACCGAGAGCGGGTTGCGGCGCCGGGCCGCGGTCAGCACGACCCGGCCGACGACGCCGTCGACCTCCGTCCGCACCGCGTCCGCGGCGGCGTGCTCGGTGCCGGGCTGGGTCGTGACCGGGGTCGCCATGCCCCCTGGTGTAGCAGCCCCGCGTCCGCGACGACAGGGCCGGGACACGGCGGAGGAGCATCGTCGCCCTCCGACGGGACGACCCCCTCCGGCCGCGGAGCGCCCGTCAGGCCGCGCCGGCTCCCTCGGCGGACTGCTCGTCACGACGGGCGAGCGCCATCCACCGGTCCCGGCGGTCCTCGTGGACCCGGAGCTGGTCGACCTCGTCCATGCGACGACGCTGCTGGGGCGTCGCCGAGCCCGCCGCGATCGCCCGGGACGCCTCCGCCATCTCCGCGTCGGCGGCGCGCTCGGCCCGGGTGGCCGCCCGGAACGGCAGCTGGTTCGCCACGGCGTGCGGGTCGTCCTGGTCGGCGTCCTCCGGTGCGTGCTCGGTCCGGTAGGGGTTGTCGGCGGGCAGGCCCGCGCTGAGCCGTCCGTACCCGCCGAGGAACAGCAGCACGAGCCCCGCGACGATCGAGAAGATGACGTTGGGCCAGCGGAACGCCAGGAAGTTGTAGGGCGTGTTCATCACGCCGAGGTTGGCGAAGGCCGAGACGATGAAGAGCGCCCCGACCACGATCATCACGGTGGAGGAGAACCGTCCCCCACGCACCGCGGCGAGCACGAGGAGCACGGCGGTGATCACGGAGATCGTCGAGAGCAGCCCGTTCGACGACAGCCCGACCACCGCCGCGCCACGGGTGTCGAAGAAGCCGAGGCCGCCGACGAACCCGAGGACGCCGAACGCGGCGATCGCGACGGCGACGACGACCGCGCCGACGCGGTGGACGACGACGACCCGGTGGGTCGGGGCGAGGGCGGAGTCGTACTGGCCCTGCGACTCGGTCATGGGGTCCACCTCGGGGATCACGGCCCCCGGTCCGGCGTGACCGGGGGCATTCGGGCATCCCCCGTCCCCGCGATGTCAACCCTGCCCGCGCCGACCGCGGCGGTGAACGCCGCTACAGCCCGCCTACCAGCCCGCCGTCGCACCGGGTGGCGGTCCCGGTCACGTAGGACGCCGCGTCGCTGCACAGGAACGCGGCCACGGCGCCGAACTCGGCCGCGGTGCCGTAGCGCCCCGCCGGGATAGCCGCCGCGGCCCGCGCCGCGACGTCGTCGGCGGCGATGCCCTCACGCTCGGCCACGTTTCCGTCGACCTGCGCGGTGCGGGCCGTGGCGATCCGGCCGGGGAGCAGCACGTTCACGGTGACGCCGTCCCGGGCCACCTCGCCGGCGAGGGTCTTGAGGTACCCGGCCAGCGCAGCCCGGCCGACGTTGGACAGCGCGAGACCCGGGATCGGGGCGACGACCCCGGAGGAGCCGACCCCGAGGACTCGGCCCCACCCCCGCTCGCGCATCGCCGGCAGGACGAGGGAGACCAGCCGCTGCTGGGCGAGCAGGAGCGGCACCAGCGCGTCGGTGAGGGCGTCGGTGTCCAGCGTCGCGGCGGTGCTCGGCGGTGGACCCCCGCTGTTGAGGACGAGGACGTCGACCGGGCCGAACGCGTCCCGGGCCCGGGCGACGAGCGTCTCCGGGCCGTCGGGCTCGGTGAGGTCCACCCCGGCGCCGACGGCCTCCGGCAGTTCGGCCGCGATCTCGACGGCGCGTTCCCCGCGCCGTCCGCTCACGACGACGCGGGCACCTTCCGCGGCGAGCGCCCGGGCCGTCGCCTCGCCGAGGCCGGAGGTGGAGGCGCAGACGACGGCGGTGCGTCCCGCGAGACCGAGATCCATGGCGCGCATCCTGCCCCGCGCGGGCCCGTCAGCGCCGCCCCGACCCCACGTCCTGCGACCGGTCGACGTGCCCGCGCGGAGCCGGTGCGCCCGGTCCCTCGGGCGCCCGCCCGTCCACCGCCTGCTCGACCACCGCCACGAGCAGCTCGTCCTGCGCGAGCAGGTGCTGGCGCAGGTGGCGGCACTGCTGGAGGACGACCGCGGTGTGGTTGGACGTCTCCACGACGCGGCGGTCCGAGACCTCCCCGAGCACGTCCTGACCGACCATGATCACGAACATGAAGACGAGCTGGGCGAGGCTCGAGCAGAACAGCAGGAACGGGAACGGGTAGGGGTCGGGGATCACGCCGAGCAGCGCGAGCACCATCCAGCCCGCGACGACCCCGGCGGCCACGACGACGGCCGACCGGCTCCCGAGCCGCTGCACCAGCCAGGCGGCGATGCGCCGGTTGGGGGTGGAGATCGCGGGCGCCACGGCCAGCGGCGGGCTGATCATGATCGGTGCGGTATCGCAGGGGTCGAGCTCCGGGCCCGCGGCCGCCCGGTTGAGCAGCCGCGCGCGGTCGTCGATCAGCGCCTGCAGCCGGTGGCACTCGCCGAGGATGGCCTGGGCGTCGTCGTAGGTCTGCTGGGCGCGGCGCTCGCCGGCCTCCGAGAGGGTCCGCTGCCCCACCAGGATCACGAAGATCAGCAGTAGCTGCACCACGTTCCCGACGAACAGCAGCACCGGGTAGGGGTACGGGTCGAACCCCAGCACGGACCGGGCCCCCAGCACCATCCAGATCACCGACAGCGCCACCGTGAGGTAGACGGTGACCATCGAGCCCAGACGGCGGGTCGTCCACGCCGCGAGCCGGTCCCCCGTCGTGCGGGGCTCCGTCACCTCCGCCACCTCTGCCGTCGCCACCGACCGTTCCCCCGCACCGACGCCGGTTCGTCGTCACCGCGCGGGCCCGGCCCACCCACGCGGAGCTGTCTCGATCAAGGCTCTCATCAACGGACGCGGCTCCAGGGTCCCAGGTTCCCGGGTTGGGCCGAACGGGACCATCGTGCATGCCTGGACAGGAATATACGACACACGGAATAATCGCGCCGTGGCGTCCCCCTGGACCGCGCTGGCCGATCCGACCCGACGGGCGATCCTCGACGTCCTCCGCGAACGCCCGCACGCCGTCGGGGAGGTCGTCGCCCGCCTCGACCTGGCCCAGCCGTCCGCGTCGAAGCACCTCGGCGTCCTGCGCCGGGCGGGGCTCGTCCGGGTGAGCGTCGACGCCCAGCGGCGGGTCTACGCGGTCGACCCCCGCCCGCTGGGCGAGCTCGAGGCCTGGCTCGCGCCCTACCGCCGGCGCTGGGGAGACGCCCTCGACGCGCTCGGCGACCACCTGGACCGCCACCCCGACGACCCCACCTCCGATCGCACCCCCGAGGAGCCCCGATGACCACCGGCACCTACCTCGAGATCGACGGCCGGCCCGCCCTGCGGTTCGTGCGCGACTACCCGCACCCCCCGCAGCGCGTGTGGGAGGCCGTCACCGATCCGACCGAGCTCGTCGCCTGGTTCCCCGCCCGCGTCGCGTTCCCCGACCTCGGGGAGCCGGCCGAGGGCGGCGTCGTGCGCTACTCCTTCGACTCCGACGGCGACGGCGGGACCGGCCGCGTCGTCACCCACGAGCCCCCGCACCGGCTCACGCTCACGTGGGCCGGCGACGAGCTGCGCCTCGTCGTCGAGCCCCTCGACGACGGCGGAAGCCGCCTCACGTTCACCGCGCTGCTCGGCACACGCGACACCGCCGCGCGGACGGCGGCCGGGTGGGAGGTCTGCCTCGAGGCCCTCGACGCGGCCCTCGCCGGCCACCCCGGCCCGACACCCGCGGGACCCACCCCGGCCTGGCGACGCCACTACGAGGCGCACGTGGCCGCCGGGGTGCCCGCCGGCGCCCCCGTCCCGGGGGCGTGAGAGAGCCGGTCGCCCGGGTCACCGCCGGGGGCCTGTTCCACCGGCTCGTGGCGGAGGCCGGCCTGACGCGTGAGGGCGGTCGACACGGCCCGTCGATCCGGCGACGACCATGTCACGAAACGTGGGCGGAGCGGTGTGCCGCCCTACGCGGGCCTCGCGGCCGGGGCACCATGGTGGGGAACCGCGCGGGACGCGAGACGTCCGACGGTGGAAGGCCCGGGACGGACGTCCGGGGCGATCGACGACGACTCGGGGGTGTGGGTCGATGGCGCTCGGGCGGACTCTGCTCGGGGTGATGCTGGCGTTCGCGGTGGCACTGGCCGCGGTCACGGGGTGGGGCACGATCGAGCGCGCCTCCGGGTCCGGCGGCGGCGCTGCGTCGGCGGCCCAGGCCGAGGCACCACCCGCTCCGCCGGTGCAGGTCACGACGACCCCCGCGGCCGGCGCCACCGGCGTCGCGCCGGCCCAACCCGCCGCGGTGCACGTCGTGAACGGCCGGCTCACCGACATCGCCCTCGTCGGTCCGGACGGCACGGCCGTCGCCGGCCGGGCGACGCCGGACGGGTGGGCGAGCGCCGTGACCCTCGCCTACGGCGCCACGTACACCTGGAAGGGCGTCGTGGTCGACGCCGACGGCGGGGCCCAGCCGCTCTCCGGCTCCTTCACCACCGTCACGCCCGCGCAGAAGATCGACGCGAACCTCAACATCGGCGACGGCGCGAGCGTCGGGATCGCGGCGCCGATCATCGTGCAGTTCGACGGCCCGGTGGCCGACAAGGCGGCCGCCCAGCGGGCGCTGTCGGTGCAGACCTCGGTCCCGACGCCGGGCGCCTGGGGCTGGCTGCCCGACACCGAGCAGGGGTCGCGGGCGCACTGGCGTCCGGAGGGCTACTGGCAGCCCGGCACCCAGGTGACCGTGGCCGCGAACCTGCAGGGCGTCGACGTCGGCGGCGGCACGTGGGGCTCCGGGAACGTCAGCTCGCACTTCACCATCGGCCGGGCCCAGATCGTCAAGGCCGACGTGAACTCGTTCCACATGGTGGTCGTCGACCAGAGCGGGAAGACGCTCATGGACATCCCGGCCAGCTACGGGCTGGGCTCGGACCCGAACCGCAACACGACCAACGGCGTCCACGTCGTCATGAGCAAGCAGCAGACGGTGCTCATGTCCAACCCGGCCTACGGCTACAACAACGTGCCCGAGCACTGGGCGGTCCGGATCTCGAACAACGGCGAGTTCATCCACGCCAACCCGCTCTCCGAGGGGGCACAGGGCAGCGAGAACGTGACCCACGGCTGCGTCAACCTCTCCACCCAGGACGCGGAGAACTACTTCAACACCGCGCTGTTCGGGGACCCCGTCGAGGTCACCGGCAGCCCGGTCCCGATGCCGCGCACCGACATCTACGACTGGTCGCTCACCTGGTCGGAGTGGCAGCAGCTCTCGGCGCTGCCCACCTGACCGCGGCGCGCTGCCGGGCCGCGCCGGGCGGAGGACGATGGGACCCGTGAGCGGAGTTCGTCAAGCGATGGGGCCGATGGGTCCGACGCCGGGACCGGCGTGGGTGGACGTCCTCACCACGTGGGAGCCCTCGTGGGGCGTGGACGCCGTCCTCGCCGTGCTGGGCGTGCTCTACCTGACGGCGGCACGGCGCCACGGTGGCTGGCCGGTACGGCGGACCGCCTCGTTCCTGGCCGCGCTCGCGGCCGCCGTCGTGACCTGGAACTCCGGGATCGCGGTGTTCGGGCACGGCGCGTTCGCGGTCCACATGGTCATGCACCTGATGCTGATCATGGTGGTCCCGGCGTTCTGGGTGGCCGGGCACCCGCTCGAGCTGGTGCGCCACCACCTGCGCGGCGGTGCGGCCCGGGCCTTCGACGCGGCCGTCGGGGGGCGCGTGGCGCGCGCGGTCACCTTCCCCGCGACGGTGCTCGTGGTCTACGCCCTGGTGATCGTGCTGACCCACCTCACCGGGTTCATGCAGGCGATGGCCGGCTCCATGGCGCTGCACCACGGCGAACAGGCGCTCTACCTCGTCGCCGGGCTGCTGTTCTTCCACACCGCGATCGGCGTCGACCTCCTCCCCCAGCGGCCCGCGTACTTCGCGCGGTTCGTGCTCATGCTGATCGCGATGGGCGTCGACACCCTCGTGGGCGTCGTGCTCATGCTCGCGCC
>JAVXWR010000609.1:0-5264 GCA_032230725.1 Actinomycetota bacterium | reverse complement strand
CTGATCAGGCCCACGCCCGGCGTCGAGTAGCGGGTCTTCGCGATCCAGGGATAGACCTTGTGGCCGGGCAGCTGCCCGCCCTCGCCGGGCTTGGCGCCCTGCGCGATCTTGATCTGGATGTCGTCGGCGTTGACCAGGTACTCGCTGGTCACCCCGAAGCGCCCCGACGCGACCTGCTTGACCGCCGAGCGGCGGGAGTCGCCGTTGGCGTCGCGGGTGAAGCGGTCCGGGTCCTCGCCGCCCTCGCCGGTGTTGGAGCGCCCGCCGAGGCGGTTCATCGCGATCGCGAGGACCTCGTGCATCTCCTGCGAGATCGAGCCGTAGGAGATCGCGCCGGTGTTGAAGCGCTTGACGATCTCCGAGACCGGCTCGACCTCCTCGATCGGCACCGGCGCGCGGTCGTGGTCGAAGTCGAACAGTCCGCGCAGCGTCAGCAGCGCCGAGCTCTGCTCGTCGACGGCCTTCGTGTACTCCCGGAAGACGTCGTAGTTCCGGGTGCGCGTGGAGTGCTGGAGCTTGAACACGGTGTGCGGGTTGAACACGTGGAGCTCGCCCTCGCGGCGCCACTGGTACTCCCCGCCCACCGCGAGCTCGCGGTGGTTGGCCCGCACCCCGTCGGCCGGCCAGGCCAGGCGGTGGCGGATCGCGACCTCCTCGGCGAGGACGTCGTAGCCGACGCCGCCCAGCCGCGAGGTGGTGCCGTCGAAGCAGTCGGCGACGACCGCCTCGCCCAGCCCGATGGCTTCGAAGATCTGCGCCCCGATGTAGGACGCGACCGTCGAGACGCCCATCTTGCTCATCACCTTGCGCACGCCCTTGGCGAGCGCCTCGACGACGTTTCGGGTGGCGGTGGGCACGCCGACGCCGGTGATGACGCCGCGGTCGATGAGGTCGGCGACGGAGTCCAGCGCGAGATAGGGGTTCACCGCGGAGGCGCCGTAGCCCAGCAGCAGCGACACGTGGTGGGTCTCGCGGACGTCGCCGGCCTCGACGACGATGTCGGTCCGGGTCCGCGTCTTCTCCCGCACCAGGTGCTGGTGCACCGCCCCGGTGAGCAGCAGCGTCGGGATCGGCGCGAACTCGGTGTCGGAGTGGCGGTCGGAGAGCACGATGATGCGGGCGCCGTCGGCGACCGCCGCCGAGACCTCCTCGCGGATCTCGGTCAGGCGGGCCTCGAGCGCCTCGCCGCCCCCGGCGACGCGGAAGAGCCCCGACACGACGTGCGGGGCGAATCCCGGCAGGTCGCCGTCGTCGTTGATGCCGACGATCTGGGCGAGCTCGTCGTCGTCGATGACCGGCAGCGGCAGCACCACCCGGCGACACGATGCGGGTGAGACCTCCAGCAGGTTGGTCTCCGAGCCCAGCGAGACCTGCAGCGAGGTGACGAGCTCCTCGCGGTAGGCGTCGAGCGGCGGGTTCGTCACCTGCGCGAAGAGCTGGATGAAGTAGTCGAACAGCGACCGGCTGCGCGCCGAGAAGGCCGCGAGCGGCGCGTCGTTGCCCATCGAGCCGGTGGCCTCGCCCGCCCCGACGGCCATCGGACGCAGCAGCAGCGTCAGCTCCTCGCCGGTGTAGCCGAAGGTCTGCTGGCGGCGGACGAGGACCTCGCGGTCGAACGGCACGCGCTCCCGCGTCGGGAGGTCGGGCAGGTCGATCATGCCGGCGTGCAGCCACTCGTCGTACGGGTGCTCCGCGGCCAGCGCGCCCTTGATCTCGTCGTCGTCGACGATGCGGCGCCCGACGGTGTCGACGAGGAACATCCGGCCGGGCTCGAGCCGCCCCTTGCGCACGACGGCGGCCGGGTCGACCTCGAGCACGCCGACCTCGGACCCGAGCACGACGAGGCCGTCCTCGGTGACCCAGTAGCGCGCCGGGCGAAGGCCGTTGCGGTCGAGCACCGCGCCGATCACCGAGCCGTCGGTGAACGCGGCCAGGGCAGGGCCGTCCCACGCCTCCGGGATCATCATCAGCACGGCGTGCGGCAGCGACCGCCCTGCGAGGTGCAGCAGCTCGAGCACCTCGTCGAAGCTCGCCGAGTCGCTGGCGTCGGACGTGATGATCGGGAAGAGCCGGTCGAGGTCCCGCTCGGTGAAGGCGCCGGTGGAGAGCATCGACTCGCGCGCCCGCATCCAGTTGCGGTTTCCGCGCAACGTGTTGAACTCGCCGTTGTGGGCCAGGTAGCGGTACGGGTGCGCCAGGTCCCAGGCCGGGAACGTGTTCGTCGAGAACCGGCTGTGCACCAGGGCGAGCGAGCTGGTGGTGCGCTCGTCGCACAGGTCGGCGTAGAACGGCGCGAGCTGGCCCTCGGCGAGCATGCCCTTGTAGACGATCGTCCGGCCGGACAGCGACGGGAAGTAGGCCGTGCACCCCGCCATGCGGGTCTCGTGCTCCACGCGCTTGCGCAACGCGAAGGCGCGCCGCTCGAGGGTCAGGACGATGCCCGCGTCGTCGTCGCCGCTGTTGGGTGTGTCGACGACGCAGGTGACGTGGTCGGGGAGGCCGACGAAGAGCTGGGCGAAGCGCGGCATGACCTCGCGCGCCGTGGGGCCGATGCCCGCCCCGTCGGGGTCGGTCGGCAGGTCGCGCCAGGTCAGGAGCTCCAGCCCCTCCTCGTCGGCGAGGCGCGCGACGATCCCGCGGGCCTGCTCGGCCCCGTCGTCGTCGGTGGGCAGGAACACCACGCCCGCGGCGTAGCGCCCCACCGGGGGCAGCTCGACGCCCTGCTCGGCCAGCACCGGGCGGAAGAGGCCGTCCGGGAGCTGGATGAGGATGCCGGCACCGTCGCCGGTCTCCGGCTCGGCCCCGCGCGCTCCGCGGTGCTCGAGGTTGATCAGGGCGGTGAGGCCCTTGGCGACGATGTCGTGACCGCGGCGGCCCGCGATGTCGGCGACGAACGAGACACCGCAGGCGTCGTGCTCCTGCGCGGGGTCGTAGAGGCCCTGGGCCTGCGGGCGGGAGCCCTGGGCGTCCGGCGAGGACCCGTACAGAGAGCCCGCGCGCGGGCCGATCGTGCTGGTGCCGGTGGCGGTGGTGGCCACGTGCCCCTCCCGTCGTCGACGAAGTGGTGGTGGGCCGCGACGGCATGCGGCCGGACGGCCGAGCACCGGCGCGGAACGCGGTGGAACTGCGTGGTCCCGGTGGGCGTCCGGGGGTCGGCGGGCGGCGGCAGAGGCCGCGCCCGGGGCGGGACGAGGGAGGTGGGCCGGAGCGGGAGTCGGGGGACGGCGTCCCGGGTCGGGCCGGAGTCTCGTCCGCCGGCCCGAGGGGCGGACGGCTCCGTGGTGCGGTCCGAAGCAACCTGACGTTAACGGTGTCGAGGCCCCTGCGCACGACCCCGGACGAGATCGACGACGTGCTGATCGCCACGTCCGGGCAACCCGCCGGTCACCCTCCGGGCGCCGGACCCCGACGGTCCGCACCGCAGCCCGATCTGCGGGGACCGACGGGTATCGGGGCCGTGGTGTCGGGGTATGCCCCTAGGGTCTCGAACGGGTGTTCGATCGCACGGGGCTTCCGGGCCCCCTGCCACGGTGTTCGTGGCGCGGGGCGCGTCTGTGGCGCCCCGTGGCGATCGGATCGCCCGGGCGAGCAGCAGTTCGACCCACGACGGCCACGACCTCGGGAGCCATCATGAGTGAGACCGACACGCGCGACAGTCTGCCGTCCGACACGCCGTCGGGCCAAGACCCCCGTGGTCACACGGACGACACACCCCCGTCGACCACGCCCGGGTCGGAGGCGCCGGACCCCCACGGCGTGAAGACGCAGGGCGGGGGATCCGCCGCGGAGAAGGACCCGGCGCACTGGGTGACCGGCGACGAGCCGATGACGGGGCCGCAGGCCAGCTACCTGGAGACCCTCGCGCACCAGGCGGGCGAGGAGGTCCCCCAGGGACTCACCAAGGCGCAGGCCTCGGACGAGATCGAGCGCCTCCAGTCCTCCGGGTCCGACCCGGCGGGCAGCCCGACGCGACAGGAGCGGCCCACCGACCAGTGGGTCACCGGCGACGAGCCGATGACCGGGCCGCAGGCCAGCTACCTGGAGACCCTGGCCCAGCAGGCGGGCGTCGAGCCGCCGACCGGTCTGAACAAGTCGGAGGCGTCGCGGGCGATCGAGGAGCTGCAGCCGAAGGCGGGGAGAGACGGCGGGTGAGGCACGTCTGGCCGCCCGGCGGTCCGCTCGGCGAGCTCGACCGGACGGCGCTCGCCGGCATCTACGCCTACCCCGACGCGCTGCGGCGCCCGTTCGTGCGGGTCAACTTCGTCGCCAGTGCCGACGGTGCCGTCGCCGACGCCACCGGTGGGCTCTCCGGGGGGCTGGACGCGCCCGGTGACCGACGGGTCTTCGGGCTCCTGCGGGAGCTGGCGGACGTCGTGGTCGCCGGGGCGGGCACGGTGCGCGCCGAGAGCTACCGGGGGGCGAGGACCTCACCGGAGCTGCGGGCCCGGCGCCGGGACCGGGGGCAGGCCGAGGTCCCGCCCGTCGCGGTGGTGACGACGAGCGCGTCGGTGGCGCCCGACGCCCCCCTGGTCACCGACACCTCGGTCCCGCCGCTGCTGCTCACCACCGCGGCGGCGGCCCGGCGGGCGCGGTCCCGGCTCGGCGACGCCGCCGAGGTGATCGCCGTCGGCGAGCAGGACGTGGCACCGGCGGCGGTGCTGGCCGCGCTCGCGGAGCGGGGCCTGCTGCGTGTGCTGTGCGAGGGCGGACCGGCACTGTTCGGCTCGTTCGCGGCGGCGGAGCTCGTCGACGAGCTGTGCCTGAGCCTCGCGCCCCAGCTCGCGGGCGCCGGGCCGGGACGCATTCTCGACGGCCCCGGCGACGCGACCGGCACGGCCCCGATGCGGCTGGCGTCGGTGCTCGCGCACGACGACGGGCTGATGCTCCGGTACCGGACGGCCCGGGGGGACGCCGTCGCGCCACCGACGGACGGCCCCCACTAGTCCGTTCGGGTGATATGCCGTGACGATCCGCCAGAGGGGGGAGTCCTACGACCAGTGGCCGCCCCGAGGGCGAACGCCTGCACCACCGGGACCCGACAGGACGGACACTCGGTCACACACTGCGGCACAGCCACGAGACTGACCCCGAGCGCAGAGGAGCGCCTGCCATGACGTCCCCTTCGGACTCCCCCCTCTCGAGTTCGCCCCTCTCGAGTTCGCCCCGCTCGGGTTCGCCCCTGTCGACCTCGTCGGCCGCGAAGCCGCGCACCGGTGCCGACCCCTCCCGGCTCGCCGACGACTCCGGCCAGGGCAAGACCACGA
>JAVXWR010000607.1:0-10801 GCA_032230725.1 Actinomycetota bacterium | reverse complement strand
AGCCGCCGGGCGCCGAAGCGGTCCACGAGCACGCCCGCGGGGATCTGCAGCGCGGCGTAGACGGCGAGGGAGAGCACCGCGAGCAGCGAGAGCGTCGCCGCCGAGACCCCGAAGCGCTGCGCCGCGGTCACCCCGGTGGCGGCGAGCGCCGAGCGCCCCACCACCGCCAGGACGTACGCGACGACCGCGGTTCCCCAGACCAGCAGCCGCATCACCGGGTCACGGGCCCAGCATCCGCGACCCCCCGATGGGCAGGTCCCAGAGGTCGGCGCGGTCGCGACCGGTGCGCCGCCACTCCCGGCGGGTCTGCTCGAGCGGCTCGAGGACCGGCTCGCCGGAGAGCACGAACGTGCCCCAGTGCACCGGCACCATCCGGCGCGCCCGCAGGGTCTCGGCGGCCCGGACGGCCTCCGTCGGGTCCATGTGGACGCTGCGCAGCAGGGCCCGCGGGCGGTAGGCCCCGACCGGCAGCGCCGCGATCTCGAGGCGCCGGTGCCGGCCGGCGATGCGGTGCAGGAACGGCCCGGAGGCGGTGTCCCCGGCGTGGTAGATCGCGCGGCCGTCGGCGCCGGTCACCACCCAGCCGCCCCAAAGGCGACGGCAGGTGTCGGTCGCGGTCCGGCGCGACCAGTGCCGCGCGGGCACGAACTCGACGGCGACCGGGCCCGAGCGGCCCGGCAGCGTCACCGACTCCCACCAGTCGAGCTCGGTGACGTCGGTGAACCCGCGGGCGCGCAGGAACGGGCCGGTGTTCAGCCCGGCGAGCATCCGCGTGTCGTGCGGGAGCCGCGCGAGGGTGCGGACGTCGAGGTGGTCGTAGTGGTCGTGGCTCAGCAGCACGGCGTCGAGGTGGGGCAGCTCGTCGACGGTGCGCCCGGGCGGGGTCAACCGGCGCGCGGCGCCGGGAATGCCGGGTGAGAGGACCGGATCGACGAGCACGATGACGCCGTCGACCCACAGCAGCGCCGACGCGTGCCCGAGCCAGGTGATCCCGAGCGTCCCGGCCGCCGGCTCGGGCAGCGGCGCGGCGGCATCGACCGGGACCCCCACCGCGTCCCGGCGGGCGACCTCGTCCCGCGGGAACGACCACCAGAGCCGCAGCGCCCCGAGCGGCCCGAGCAGGTTCGAGTCGAGGCGGTGGCGGAAGTCCGGGGGCGCGGGCTCCCCGGAGCGGCCGCCGGTCAGAACGCCGGCCACGGGATCGGCGGCCATCCGCCCGACGGCGAGGGGAGCTCGTTCGCGTGCAGGAGCCGGTCGACGCGCGAGCGCACCGCCTTCACCTCGGCGCGCGTGATGTGCTCGCCCAGCGCGTCGCCGAGCGCAGCGCCGTTGCCGGGCGAGAGGGACGCCCGCAGCCGCTGCAGGCCCGCCGTGACCTCGTCGTCGAGGGCCTCACCGACCCATCCCCACAGCACCGTGCGCAGCTTGGTCTCCTGGTGCAGGCAGATGCCGTGATCGACCCCGTAGACGCGGCCGTCGGCGCCGGCGAGCACGTGACCGCCCTTGCGGTCGGCGTTGTTGGCGACGACGTCGAGGGCGGCCATGGCCCGCAGCGCGGGGTCGTCGGCGTGCACGAGCAGGGCGGGCTCGCCGTCGTGGCCGCGGGCCCGCAGCACGGTGCGCCACCCGGGCGCGACCCGCCTGGGCGCCACGATGTCGACGAGCTCCCGCTCCTCGTCGACCTCGATCCACCGCTGGACCATGCCCGGGCCGAAGGGGCCCTCGCGGTGCACGGTCGGGGGGACGACCCCGAAGCCCGAGGCCTTGCTGAGCAGGTAGGTCGCAACCTCGCGGCCGGCGAGCGTGCCGTCGGGGAAGTCCCAGAGGGGCCGCTCGCCGCGGACCGGCTTGTAGACGCACAGGCCCTCGACGGCGTCGAGGGACACCGAGCAGAGCAGCGTCGTGTTGGACGCCTCGGTGATGCGCCCCTGGACCTCGAGGGTGCCGCGCCGCAACAGGTCCTCGACCTGGTCGACCGTCAGGTGGGCCACGGCGTCGGTGTCGTCCCTGCCGTCGTCGCCCGTCTGGTCCTGCTTCCCGGGACTGGTCACGCCTGGAGTCGATACCCTTCTCACGGCTCCGCGGCGACCCGGCGGAACCCGTTCTGCCGTGGGCACACGTGGCCGGCGGCGTCCAGGGGCTGGGTGCACAGGGGGCAGAGGCGGCGGCCGGCGGAGACGACCCGCTCGGCCCGGGTGGCGAAGGCGCGGGCCCGCTCCGGGGAGAGGAACACCCGCAGGGCGTCCGGGCCCTCGTCGGTGTCGTCGAGCACCACCGACTCGTCGACCTCCTCCTCGGTGACCGCGAGCAGCTCGACGACGACGCTGCGGGAGTCGGCGTCCCAGCCCAGACCCATCGTCCCGACGCGGAACTCCTCCTCGACGGGGACCTCGAGGGGCGAGGTGTCGAGCTCGTTCTCCGGGGTGGTCGGCGGGACCTCGGCACCGAAGCGGCGCGAGACCTCCTCGAGCAGCGTCCCGATGCGCTCGGACAGGACCGAGACCTGCGCCTTCTCGAGCAGGACCGACACGCGGCGGGCCGATTCGGTCGCCTGCAGGTAGAACGAGCGGTCGCCGGGTTCGCCGACCGTCCCGGCGACGAACCGGTCCGGTTGGCGGAAGACGTGGATCACCCTGGGCATGGCCCCTCGATCATGTCGTGCTGGTCGGGCCGGGAGGTGCGCGGGCTCCCGGGCGGGACTGGACTGGCGGTCAGTTTACGCCGGTGGACCCGCCGACCACCGCGTCGGAGCCCTCGTCGGTGACCTCCTCGCCGGCCTCCCGCTCCCCGTCCGCCTTCTCCTCGTCGGGCTTCGGGACGAGCGAGGAGAGGTCCCCGCCGGTGTCGTTGACACGGACGACGAAGGGGCGGGTCGGGGTGTAGCTGATCACACTGATCGAGGAGGGGTCGACGGAGATGCGCTGGAACGAGTCGAGGTGCAGTCCGAGCGCGTCGGCGATCACCGACTTGATCACGTCGCCGTGGCTGCACACCACCCACAGCGCCTTCGGACCGTGCTCCTCGGCGATGCGCGCGGCGTGGCGGCGCACCGCGGCGACGCTGCGGTGCTGCATGTGCGCGAGGCCCTCGCCGCCCGGGAAGACCGCCGCGGACGGGTGGGCCTGGACGACCTTCCAGAGGTCCTCCTTGCCCAGCTCGCCGAGCGTCCTGCCGGTCCAGTCGCCGTAGTCGACCTCCGAGAGGTCGTCGTCGACGTCCGCGGTCAGTCCGCGGGCCTCGAGCAGCGGCGCGACGGTCTCCTCGCAGCGCTGCAGCGGGGAACGCACGACCGCGGCGAGCGGGAGGGCGGCGAGCCGGTCGACCAGCCCCGTGGCCTGCGTGCGCCCGTGGTCGTCGAGGCCGACGCCGGCGGAGCGCCCGGCCAGGACGCCGGACACGTTCGCGGTGGAACGACCGTGTCGCAGGAGGATCACCGTGGTCACGTCCGCCCACCCTAACCGCGTCAGACCGCGGCGATCACGCCGCCCGACACGGCGAGCAGTACCAGCAGGCCGAGGATCACCCGGTACCAGACGAAGACGTAGACGGTGTGCTGCTCGACGTAGCGCAGCAGCCAGGCGATCGAGGCGTAGCCGACGGCGAACGCGACGAGGGTGGCGACCACCATCTGCGCGGCCGAGGGCTGCGCGCCCGGTCCTGAGGTGTCGGCGATGTCGGGCAGGGAGAACAGCCCGGCCGCGGTCACCGCCGGGATCGCGAGCAGGAAGCTGAACCGGACCGCGGCGGGGCGCTGTAGGCCGAGAAAGAGCCCGGCCGAGACGGTGCCGCCCGAGCGGGACACCCCGGGCAGCAGCGCGAGCGCCTGCGCGCAGCCCATGATCACGCCGTCGCGCAGCGTCAGGTCCTCGACGGGGCGCCGCTGCCGGCCGTACTTCTCGGCCGCGCCGAGGATGACGCCGAACACCACCAGCGAGGTCCCGATCAGCCACAGGTTGCGGGCCGGCCCCTCGATCGCGTCCTTGAACAGCACGCCGAGGATGCTGATCGGCAGCGTCCCGATGATCACGTACCAGGCGAGCCGGTAGTCCAGGCCGCGCGCCTCGGAGTTCGCGATCCCGCGCACCCACGCCTTCACGAGCCGCCAGATGTCCGGCCAGAAGTAGATGAGGACCGCGGCCTCGGTCCCGAGCTGGGTGACCGCGGTGAACGCGGCCCCGGCGTCGTTGTCGAAGAACACCCCGGCGACGATCCGCAGGTGGGCCGACGACGAGATCGGCAGGAACTCGGTCAGCCCCTGGACGAGTCCGAGGACGACCGCTTCGAGCCAGCTCATCTGCACGGGTCCGGAACCGTAACGGATGCCCGGAACGCGTCGGTCGTGCCGGGGGTCGGGCGGGGTCCTGGCAGAGCCCCGGCCCGGCGTCCGCAGCGGGTGCGGGGGCGCCCCCTATCCTGCGGGGCCGTGGAACAGCGACGCCTGGGTGCCAGCGGGCTACGGGTCTCCCGGCTCGCGCTCGGCACGATGACCTGGGGTCGCGACACCGACGCCGACGAGGCCGGTGCCTCGCTGCTGGCGTTCCTCGACGCGGGCGGCACCCTCGTCGACACCGCCGACGTCTACGCCGACGGTGAGGCGGAGGCGATCCTCGGCGGGCTCTTCGCCGACGTCATCCCCCGCACCGAGGTCGTGCTGGCGACGAAGGCCGGCGCCCGCCGCGAGGACGGGCCGTTCGGCGGCGGGGCGTCCCGGTCCTCGCTGCTCGGCTCGCTCGACGCCTCCCTGGAGCGGATGGGCACCGACTACGTCGACCTCTGGCAGCTCCACGCCTGGGACCCGGAGGTCCCGCTCGACGAGACCCTCTCCGCGATCGACCTCGCCGTCTCCTCCGGTCGGGTTCGCTACGCCGGGGTCGCGAACTACGCCGGCTGGCAGGTCGCGGCTGCGGCCCGGTCGGCGGGGCTGCCGCTGGTGAGCGTGCAGTCGGAGTACTCGCTGCTCGAGCGCGGCGTGGAGGACGAGGTGCTGCCTGCCGCGTCGTACCACGGCATGGGCCTGCTCCCCTGGGGTCCGCTCGGCCGCGGCGTGCTCACCGGCAAGTACCGCGACGGCACGCCGCACGACTCCCGGGGCGCGTCGGCGCACCTCGGGCCCTACGTCGGGCGCCACCGCACGGACCGGGCGGCCCGGATCGTGCAGGCCGTCGTCACCGCGGCGCACGGGCTCGGCACCTCCCCGCTCGCCGTCGCGCTGGCGTGGGTGCGGGACCGGCCCGGCGTCGTCGCCCCGGTGGTCGGCGCCCGGGACGGGGCCCAGCTGCTGGGCTCCCTCGCGGCCGAGGAGCTGACCCTCCCGCCGGCGATCCGCGGGGCCCTCGACGACGTCTCCTCGGCCGGTCTCGTGACGGTCCCCGCGGGCGCCCCGGGGCCCGACGGGGTGATGATCGACGACGAGCCCGCCCCCTGGACGTAGTCCTGACGCGGCGGGTGCTCAGGAAGTACGGTGGCCGGACAGCGACCAGGAGGTTGCGCGTGAGCGACGCGAAGCGCCCCGTCCCCGCGGAGGTGGCCCTCGAGCCCGGCGTGGTCGAGGGTGACTGGGAGTACCAGCCGGTCCGCCTCCCCCCTGACGTCTCGCGTTCGTCGGCCATGACCGAGCTGGGCCTGCGCTCGCAGTTCGGCGGGTGGGAGCTGGCCCGGACGCTGCTCTACGCCGACGGGACCCGCAAGGTGTGGCTGCGGCGGCGCCTGTCCCGCGCGTCGTGGGGCGCGGTCGGGGTCTGAGGCCCGCGAGGTCCTGCGCGGCGCGCACACACTCCGGCGAAGCGGCGCCACGACGCTGGGGAAACCTGCGCGCGGCGCACACACGGGCGCGGGCCGGCGGCTCGGGCGGGCCCATCTGGCGGGGGTTGTCTGCGCGGCACGTCGGTTTCTCCAGGATCGGGCACGCTCGTGAGTGGAGTGTGTGCGTCGCGCGCAGGTCCCCGGCGGCGGTGGGGGCGCTCGAGCCGCTCAGGGCGCGACGACCACGCGCCCCGTCGTCGTGCGGGCGGCGATGGCGTCCAGGGCCTCGGGGAGGTCGGCCAGCGCGTACTCCGCGCCCACCACCGGGTCGATGAGCCGCTCCGCCCACAGCGCCTCGAGCTCGCGCTGCCACGTCAGGACGAGGCCGGGGGCCCGCGTGCGGTAAGCCGCCCAGTGCACGCCGACGACGTCGTAGTTCTTCACCAGGGCGTGGTTGGTCGGGGCGTCCGCGATCCGGCCGCCGGCGAAGCCGATGACGAGGATCCGGCCCTCCCAGGCGGTGACCCGGCGGGAGGCGTCGAAGGTGTCGCCGCCGACCGGGTCGTAGACGACGTCGGCGCCCCGGCCGCCGGTCAGCTCCTTCACCGCGGGCACGAGGAGGTCCGCGACCGGGCCGTCCAGCACGATCACCTCGTGCGCGCCGAGCCGCCGCGCCACCTCGGCCTTGTCCGCCGACCCCACCGTCGCGATGACCCGGGCCCCCGCCGCGAGCCCGAGCTGCACGGCGGCCGCGCCGACCCCGCCGGCGGCGGCGTGCACGAGCAGCGTCTCCCCGGCCCGCAGCGTCGTGCGGTGGTGCAGCGCGCACCAACCGGTCTGGTAGGCCACGAAGAACCCGGAGGCCTGCGCTGCCGACATGCCGTCGGGCCACGGGTACCACGAGGTCAGGACCGCCTGCTCGGCGTAGCCGCCGTGGGGCATCGCGACCGGGCCGAAGAGCCGCTCCCCCGTCGCGGGGTCCACCCCGGCCACCTCCAGCCCCGGGGTGAACGGCAGCGGCGGCTTGTCCTGGTAGGTGCCGCGGCAGTAGAGGATGTCGGCGAAGTTGACCGACGCGGCCTCGACCCGCACGACCCGCTGCCCCTCGCCGGCGACCGGATCCGACAGGTCGGTCAGCTCGAGGACCTCGCGCGGCTCGCCGAACCGCGGGACCGTCCAGCCGCGCACCCTCAGCCCTCCCAGGCCAGCGGCGGCGGGGCCTCGCCGCCCTTCGGGCCCGGCACGCCGCGGAAGCCGTACGGACCCGGGTCGCGGCCGGGCTGGACGTACCAGCACTCCCCCGGGCCGCCGTCGGCGAGCATCCGCTCCACCGCGTCGGCGACGTCGCCGGCCGAGAGCAGCGGGAACCCGGAGAACTGGTCGCGGACGTGCGCGATCAGCGCGGTGTCGGCGTACCCGGGGCACAGTGCCATCGCCCGGATGCCCTCGGGCGCGAGCGTGGCCGCGGCGGAGCGCACGTAGCCGACGACCGCGTGCTTGGTCAGCGTGTAGATCGCGTCGCCGGGCAGCGGCACGAGGCCGGCCAGCGACGACGTCGCGATGATCGTCCCGCCCCCGGTGCGCCGCAGTGCTGGCACGGCGGCCGTCAGACCGAAGACCACATGGTCGACGTTGACCCCGACGACGCGGCGGTAGGCCTCGACGTCGAGATCGGTGATGCCGGACTGCCCGCCGACCGAGCCGGCGTTGAGGTGCACGACGTCGAGGCGCCCGCCCCAGGTCTCGGCCTCGGCCACCGCGGCGGCCATGGCCTTGGGCGAGGTGACGTCGCAGGCGATCGCGACGCCTCCGACGTCGTCGGCGACCTTCGCCGCGGCCGACGCGTCCCGGTCGACGACGGCGACCCTGGCGCCCGCCCCGGCGAGCCGGCGCACCACCGCCTCGCCGATGCCCGAGGCGCCCCCGGTGACGAGGGCGACGGTCTCCGCAGTGATCAGCACGTCCGCAGGATCCTCTCGAGCACGCGGGTGCCGAAGTGCAGCGCATCGACGGGGACCCGCTCGTCGGTGCCGTGGAAGAGGGCGGTGAAGTCGAGGTCGGGCGGCAGGCGCAGCGGGGCGAACCCGAAGCAGCGCATCCCCAGCTTCTCGAACGCCTTCGCGTCGGTCCCGCCGGACATCATGTAGGGCAGCGTGTGGCAGCCCGGGTCCTCGGCCTGCACCGCGGCCGTCATGGTGTCGACGAGGTCGCCGGAGAACTCGGTCTCGACGGCGGGCAGATTGCGGATCCACTCGCGCTCGACGTCGGGTCCGAGGATCTCGTCGAGCTCGCGTTCGAAGGCCTCCTGCCGGCCGGGCAGCACCCGGCAGTCCACGGTGGCCTCGGCGACCGCCGGGATGACGTTGGCCTTGTAGCCCGCGGAGAGCATCGTCGGGTTCGCGGTGTCGCGGGTGGTCGCGCCGACGACGCGGGCGACCCCGCCCAGCTTGGCGACGGCGCCGTCGAGCGCGGCGGCCGAGTCGGTCGGGAACTCGATCCCGGTGAGCTGGGTGATCTCGTCGAAGAAGCCCTGCACCGACTCGGTGAGCACGAGCGGGAAGCGGTGACGGCCCAGGCGGGCGACGGCCTCGGCGAGGATCGTCACGGCGTTCTCGTCGTGGACCATCGAGCCGTGCCCGGGGCGCGAGCGCACCCGCAGCCGCATCCAGGCGATCGACTTCTCGGCAGTCATGACCGGGTACACCCGTACGTCCTCGCCGAGCGTCACCGAGAACCCGCCGACCTCGCCCAGGGCCTCGCTGCACCCCGCGAAGAGGTCCGGACGGTGCTCGGCCAGCCAGTGCGAGCCGTACGCGCCGCCGGCCTCCTCGTCGGCCAGGAACGCGAAGACGAGGTCGCGCGGCGGGACGGCGCCCTCGGCACGGAACTGGCGCGCGAGCGCCAGGATCATCGCGTCCATGTCCTTCATGTCGACCGCGCCGCGACCCCAGACGTAGCCGTCCTGCACGGCGCCCGAGAGCGGGTGCACCGACCAGTCCTCGGCGGTGAAGGGCACGACGTCGAGGTGGCCGTGCACCAGCAGCGGCGGGCGCGAGGAGTCCGCGCCCGGGAGGCGACAGAAGACGTTGTGCCGGCCCGGCGCCCCGGACTCCACGACCTCGGTCTCGTAGCCGACCTCGCGCAGCTTCGCGTCCACGTACGCGGCGGCCTCGGCCTCCCCCGTCGTGGTCGCGAGCTCGCCGGTGTTGCTGCTGTCGATCTGGATCAGCTCGCTGGTGAGCTGCACGACCTCGTCCTCGGCGGCACTGCTCGTCCGGGTCGAGCTCCGCTGCGCTCCGTCTCCCATGTCCGCGCATCCTGCCAGCACCCGCTCCACCCCGTGTGATCGTCGGGTGGGGCGTCGCGTAAGCTCCGTCCTCGCAGGTCCGAGTGGCGGAATGGCAGACGCGCTAGCTTGAGGTGCTAGTCCCCGAGTAGGGGGTGGGGGTTCAAGTCCCCCCTCGGACACCCAGTGTTGTCGAAGCCCCCGTCCCTTCGGGAGTCGCCGTGATGCCCCCGGTCCGACGCCCGGACGCCGGCCAGGCCGCGGGCCCGGCGGCGTTCGCGGTCGTCCTCGCCGTCGTCTCGACCCATCTCGCGACGAACCTCGGTGGTCTGTCCGTCGTCGTCGTCTACGCGGTGGCGGCCGGGCTCATGACGCTGCTCCTGGTCCCGCTCGCGACCGACCTCCTGCGCCGCGCCCCGTCGTGGGTGCTGCCCGCGCTCGTGGTCGCGTGTCTGACCGCGCTGGTCACGGTGTTCGTCGTCGGGGTCCCGGTGGCCGCGAACCCGATCCTGGGCGTCGGGAGCGACCGCGCCAACGCCCTCGACGTGGCGCTGTCCGAGCTCGCCGCCGGGCGCTACCCGTACGCCGCGACGACCTACCTGCAGAACCCGATCACCCCGCTCCCCGGCGCGCTGGTGCTGGCCGCGCCCTTCCGGTTCCTGCTCGGCTCGGCGGCCTGGCAGAACGTGGCGTGGACGGCGCTGCTGCTGCCGATCCTGGGCGGTGGATGGCGGCTGCGTCCGGGGCCGACGGTGCTGTGGCTGCTGACCGTCGTCGGCGCCCTGGAGGTGTGGCGGGAGTTCATCATCGGCGACGACCTCGTCACCGGCGCCGTGCCCGCCCTCGCCGCGGTGATGTGGACGCTGAGAGTGACCGACGCCGGGTCGGGGCGGGTCCTGACGGCGGCCGCGGTCGCCCTCGGCGTGACGACCTGCACGCGCCCGCACCTCGCGCTCGTCGTCGTGATCGTGGCGGTGGCGGTCGGGCTGCGGTCGGGACGGCGCCGGGGGCTGCTCGTGGGCGGCGTCGCGGCGGCGGTCTGGGCGGTGCTGATCGTGCCGTTCCTGCTCGGCGGGCTCGCCCGGTTCTCGCCGCTGCACGTCGCGGCGAAGGTGACCGCGCAGCGGGGCCTCTCGGTCGGGATCGTCGTGATCGCCCTCGCGGCCGCGCTGCTGCTCGGGGCGGTGCTCTGGCGGCTCCGGCCCGCGTCGGCCGAGGCCGTGGGCTGGTTGTGTGCCGCGGTGATGTTCGCGCCGTCGGTGCTCTCCCTGGCCCGCGCGCTGGTCGAGACCGGGGCGATGTGGTCGGCCGACCTCACGCTCGGGGCGGGGGCCGTGCCGTTCGCGGTGTGGGCCCTCGCGGTCCGGGAACGAGCGGCGTCGACCGCTGCGCGAGGGGAAGCGGTCGCTCTACCCGCCTGAGGGCTCCCCTCGCGCCGTCGCGGGAGGGACGAGGACCATGGCGCGGTGCTCGTCGTCGTGCCCACCGCGACGACCCCGGTCGCGTCGGTGTTCCTGCCGTGGGGGCCCTCGCACGTCGCCGTCCTGGTCCTGACGGTGCTCGGCGCGGCCGGCCTGGTCGCGCTGGGGCGCCGCGGCGGGGCCCGGACGGTGCGGGTGACCGGGCTCGTGCTGGCGGGCGCCCTGGCCGTCGTGACCCTCGGCTACCAGGTCGTCGCGTTCGATCCCTCGCGCCCCGGGCTCACCCTGCCGCTGCTGCTCTCGGACCTCGCGCCCTAGGCGGCGGCGTGGGCCGTGGTCTCGGGGCAGCGGT
>JAVXWR010000574.1:0-7892 GCA_032230725.1 Actinomycetota bacterium | reverse complement strand
CGCCGCGTCGAGATCGTCGACGTCGATGACCCAGAACCCGGCGAGCTGCTCCTTCGTCTCGACGAACGGCCCGTCGGTCATCGTGGTGGTGCCGTTCTGCACACGGACGACGGTGGCGCTGTCGTAGGGCAGCAGGCCCCCGGCGAACACCCAGATCCCCTGCGCCTTCATGTCGTCGTTGACCGCTCCGACCCGGGCGAAGCTGGCCGTCATCTCGACGTCACCGGGGCGCTCCCCGCTCTGGTCGAGCTCGACACTCATCAGGTAGTGCACGACGTTCACTCCTCTCGGTGCGGTGGTGCTCAGGCCAGCCGACGCGCGACGGCGGGGATCACGATGGCAGCAGCCACGACGTGCGTCGTGATCAGCAGCGCCTTCGTGCCCACGGTGGCGTCGACGAGCAGGTCGGGCACGAAGGACAGCGCGGTCAGCACGACGGTGGTGCGGATCCACGCGGTGCGCGGGTGGCCGGCGAACCGGCGCAGCACCGTGGCGATGACCAGCCCGAGCACGGAGAAGATCAGCGTCAGGACGGCGAACCCGGACGTCGGGATCGGCGCGCCGCCGACGGCCGTGCTGACGCCGATCGCCTGCCCGGTGGCGGCCACGGCCGCGGTGGCGGCGGCCGCGGCGACGGTCGCGATCGAGCCGGTCAGGAGCAGCGAGCCGAGGCCCGGGACGGTGGGGGCGGCAGCGGTCGTCGTGGTGGTGGCGTGGGTGGCGGCGGTGGTGGACACGGGAACCTCCGGTGGGTGCGGGGACCGGCTCGGTTGCCGGTCTCTCACCCACACCACGAACGGGCTCGACGCCTTTCGACACGTCCTCGGAAAAATCTTCGGGCGATCAGTCGCGCAGCTGCTCGAGCAGGCCCATGTCGTCGCGGCACGCCCAGTGCTCGACGATGACCCCGTCGGCGACCCGCCAGATGTGGATGAACGTCCACGCCGTCGGGCGACCCGAGACGGCCGTGTCGGCGAGCAGCGGCATCGTGGACGCGCGGTGGGTCCCGTGCAGCGTGAGGTCCTGCGCGACGAGGTCGCCGTCGCCGATGAGGTGATGCTGCTCGCGGTGACCGGCTCGAGGTCCTGGCGCCGGAACATCTCCTCGACGACGTCCTTCGCACTGCGCTCGCTCATCCCGCCGGCCTCCGTCGCACTCGAAGCTCGTGGCGGAACCCTGCACCGGATTCGGCGTCACGAGCATCGACGGCGATGCGACTCCTCCCTTCGGCGGCTACCGGTGCTCTCGGCATCTGCAGGCACACCCAAGATTTGACTTGACCTACAGTCAAGTGAGCGCTTGACTTCTACCCCAATGAAAGAGACCCGCACGTACTCGATGTCGGCGCGGGCCGAGGCCTCCCAGCAGACCCGCGCCCGAATCCTGTCGGCGGCCAGGGAACGGTTCCTGAGCGCGCCCTACGACGAGGTGACCCTCGCGGGGATCGCCGCGGACGCCGGTGTGAGCAGCCAGACCGTGCTCAACCAGTTCGGGACCAAGGAGAACCTCTTCCTGGCCGAGGCGGAGGAGTTCATCCCCGAGATCCACGCGATCCGCGCGACCGCGCGCCGAGGGGACGTCCGCTCGGTCGTGCGGGTGGTGCTGCGGCAGTACGAGCTGATGGGCGACCTCAACGTGCGCGCCCTCGAGCTCGAGTCCCGACTCCCGGCGATGGCCGAGATCTCGCGCGCGGGGCGGATCAACCACCGCGCCTGGCTCGAGGAGATCTTCGCCGATCAGCTGCCGACCACCCGGGGTCCCCGACGGACCACGGTCCATGCGCTGTACGCAGCCACCGACGTCTACCTGTGGAAGGTGCTGCGTCGCGATCTGCGCACCTCACTCGCCGAGACCACCCGCGTGATGGAACGCCTGGTTCACGGCGCGCTCAGCACCGGGATCGCCGACGCCCAGGACGACGGGGCCGGCCCACCGGCATGCCAGGAACAGAAAGGTCCGCCACCATGAAGTATCTCGTCACCATCTGGGACGCCGGGGGCAGCGTGCCTCCCGAGCTGGCCGTGGTCCGCCGCCTCGTCGAGCACGGACACCGGGTCGACGCCCTTGCCGGTCCCCCGCTGCAGCCCGCCGTCGAGGCCGCCGGGGCCACCTTCCGGCCCTGGCGACAGGTCCCGCACCGCGCCGGCCCGGACGAACCCGATCCCTTCACTGATACCGGGCTGCCGGGGCCGAAGATCCTCCAGCTGCTCCTGGACCGCGTCGTGTCCGGTCCGGCTGCCCAGTACGCCGAGGAGGTCGGCGAGGCCCTCGACGCCCACGGGAGCGAGGCGCTCGTGTCGAGCATGCTCATGCTCGGCGGACTGGTCGCCGCCGAAGCGCGGGGCGTCCCCGCTGCCGTGCTGATCCCGAACTGCTACCTGGTGCCCACGCCCGGGATGCCGCCGTTCGGAATGTCCTGGCCGCCGGCCCGTGGGCGGCTCGGGCGAGGCCGCATCGCCGCGATGAACGCTCTCGCGAGCCGGCTCTGGGACCGCGGGCTGCCCCGGGTCAACGCCCTGCGCGCCGACCTCGGGCTCGAGGCGTTGCGCCACCTCTTCGACCAGCACCGTGCCGCCGAGCGCGTCCTCGTCCTCACCTCGCGAGCCTGCGACTTCCCTGCCGAACTGCCGGCGAACGTGCGCTACGTCGGCGCCCAGCTCGACGACCCGCACTGGGCGAACGAGGCGGGTGCAGCACCTCCGCTGTCGGTCGGGGACGACCAGTCAGGGCTTCCGCCCCAGTGCCCCGGCGGGGACGAACCGCTGGTGCTCGTCAGCATGTCGACCACCGAGATGGGGCAGCTCGACCTGCTGCAGCGGACCGTGGCCGCTCTCGATCGCCTCTCCGTGCGCGGCCTGGTCACCACGGGCCCGGGGGTCGATCCCGGCCAGGTGGAGGGCACCGATCGCATCGCCGTGGTGCCCGCCGCGCCGCACACCCGGATCCTGCCCCACGCCTCGGTGGTGGTCAGCCACGGCGGGCACGGCACCGTCGTCAAGGCCCTCGCGGCGGGCCTGCCTCAACTGGTCATGCCCCTGGGCCGCGACCAACCCAACAACGCCGCGAGGGTGGTCGACCGAGGCGTCGGCCTCGCGCTCGAACCCGCCGCGACCGCCGACGCGATCGCGCGCGCCGTCGAGCAGCTCCTGGAGGACCCCGAGGTCGCTCACCGCGCCGCGGAGCTCGGCGCGATCATCCGCGCCGACGCCGAAGGCACCACGGTCGTCGAGCACCTCGAGGACATGGTCGCGCACCCCTCGAACTCGAGATCACCGTCGAACAGCACGAGCGCGGACGTGGCCGCCCGGCCGGACAGGAGACGAGGTCAGTGATGGAGCAACCGACAACAGGTCCGGCGGGGCCGGCCCTTGGCGAGGTCAACAAGGCCGCGGGCCTCCGCTTCGCGCAGCAGGTCCTCAGTCACCACGATCTCGACGTCCTCCCGGAGCTCGTCGCGGAGGACTTCGTCGAGGAGAACCCGCCGCCGGGCCAGGGGCCCGGTCGCGACGGACTCCGCGATTTCCTCCGCGCCATGTTCGACGCGTTCCCCGATCTCGAGTGGCAGCCTCAGGAGATGGTCGCGGAAGACGACCGGCTCGTGAGCTGGTCGATCTGGACCGGCACCCACGCCGGCGACTTCTTCGGTGTCCCGGCGACCGGCCGCCACGTGTCGGTCGAAGCATGGACACTCGACCGCTTCCGCGACGGTTTGATGGTCCGGAGCCGGATCATCATGGACGTGATGGGTCTGATGCAGCAGCTCAAGGCGGTGCCGATGCCCCCACCGTCGGTGGGGTGACCCGACCTGCGTCGTCGGACGGGTCCCGGCCGCTCACCAGGGCACGGGCACTCCGTCGCGGGTGAAGGTGCCGCTCGGGCCGTCGGGTGGGAGGTCGACGGCGTACAGGACGCTCGCGGCGCCCTCGGCCAGGGGCCGCCCGCCGGCACCGCCCATGTCCGTCGCGACCCAGCCGGGACAGACGGCGTTGACGAGCACACCGCGGGGACGCAGCTCGGCGGCGAGCTTGACGGTGAGCATGTCCAGCGCGGCCTTGGACACCGAGTAGGCGGGCACGCCCGCACCGCCCGCGGTCTCGCCGAACGAGCCGGCGCCGCTGGAGAGGTTCACGACGCGGGCGCCCGGGCGCAGCAGCCCGGCGCAGGCGACCACCATCCGCCAGGCGCCGAGCACGTTGACCGCCAGCGCCTCCTCGGCCACGGCCAGGTCGGCGGTGACCGCGCGCTGTCCGGTGTCGTAGTGGACGCCCGCGTTGTTGACCAGCACGTCGAGGCCGCCGTGCTCGGCGCGCACCCGGTCGGCGAGGGCCTGCACCGAGGTGGCGTCGGCGACGTCGAGCGGGTGCACGACGACCCCGTCCAGACCCCGGGCGGCCTGCTGACCGCGCTCGACGTCCCGGGAGCCGAGGATGACGGTCCAGCCCCGCGCGGCGAGGCGGCGCACCACCTCGAGGCCGATCCCCCGGTTCGCGCCGGTCACGACGGCGACCGTGTCCCGTGCGGGCATGTGCCCCTCCCCCGTGCGTCCGATGGAATCGTCCCGGCGCGGCGAGCCGCTCAGAACTCCGGCCGGCGCCGCTCGAGGAACGCCGCCACGCCCTCGCGCGCATCCTCACCCGCGAACAGGTCGGCCACCCGGTCGGCCTCCCGATCCAGGCCCTCGGCGAGGGGGACGTCGTCGGCGTCGTCGACGCAGCGCAGGACCGCGGCGAGGGCCGAGGTCGGCAGGGTCGCGAGCCCGGTGGCCCAGGCGAGCGCGGTCTCCTCCGCGCGGCCGGCGTCGACCAGCCGGTCGACGAGGCCGATGGCGTGGCCCTCCGCGGCGTCGATCGTGCGGGGGGTGAGCATGAGGTCGAGGGCACGGCCCCGGCCGACGAGGCGCGGGAGGCGCTGCGTGCCGCCGGCGCCGGGGATCAGGCCGAGCCGGGTCTCGGGCAGGCCGAGCCGCGCGTCGCGCCCCGCCACCCGGAGGCTCGCCGCCATCGCCAGCTCCAGGCCGCCGCCGAGCGCCTGCCCCTCGAGGACGGCGATCGAGGGCCGCCCGACCGAGGCGATCCGCTCGACGGGGCGCCGCAGCGCGTCCAGGTAGTGTCGGAAGCCGTCCTGGTCGAGTCCGGCCATCGTCAGGAGATCGGCACCGGCGACGAAGAACCCCGGGACGTCGGAGACGATCACCAGCACGCGGGCGTCCGAGGCCTCGAACGCGTCGAGGGCGGCGTCCAGGCCGGCGACGACGGGCTCGGCGAGGGCGTTCACCGGCGGATGGGCCAGCCGGACGACGACGACGCGGTCGTCGCGGGTCCAGGACACCACCTCGGTCACGGGCCCTCCTGCGCCGTGGGCGCCCCGACGGCGGCGCCCCGCGCGGCCAGCCGCTCCCGCAGCCGGAACTTCTGGATCTTCCCGGTGAGGGTCCGCGGCAGGGCGTCGACGAGCTCGAGGCGCTCCGGGCGGTACTGGGTGGCCACCCCGCGGCCGTCGAGGAACTCCCCGAGATCCTCCAGCGCCGGCGCCGAGCCCTCGCGGGGGACGACGAAGGCACAGGCCCGCTCCCCCAGCCGCTCGTCGGGCATCGCCACGATCGCCACCTCCGCGACGTCGGGGTGCGCGTAGAGCAGGTTCTCGATCTCCACGACCGGGATGTTCTCGCCCCCCCGGATGATGATGTCCTTGCTGCGCCCGGTGATCCGCAGGAACCCGTCCGCGTCGATCCGCGCGAGGTCCCCGGTGTCGAACCACCCCGCCGTGTCGCACCCGCGCAGGTCGGGCCGCTTGAGGTAGCCGCCGAACAGGCTGTTCGCCCGCACCTGCAGCGAGCCCTCGACGTCGGGTCCGAGCACGTCGCCGTCGAGCCCGATCACGCGCAGCTCGACGTCGGGCAGGGGCGACCCGTCGGTCTCGAACACCCGCTCGTCGGGGTCGTCCGGGCCGGTCGCGGTCACCGCCCCCATCTCGCTCATCCCCCACCCGGACCCGATGCGCGCGTCCATCGCGACGGTCGCGCGACGGACGAGGTCGCGCGGGACCGGGGCGCCGGCGCAGAGGAACACCCGGAAGCTCGTGAAGGCGGCGGGCTGCGCCTCGGCCTGTCGGGTCAGGTCGGCCAGGAACGGCGTCGAGGCCATCGTGAAGGCGACGCCCTCGGTGCGGATGATCTCGGTCGCGCGCTCCGGGCGCCAGACGTCCTGGAGGACCGACGTCGCCCCACGCAGGATCGGCATCTGGAAGCCGTACATGTAGCCGGTCTGGTGGGCGAGCGGCGACGCCATCAGCTGGACGTCGTCGGGGGTCAGCCCCAGCCGGGCGGCGAAGTCGCGCACGTTGCAGAGCGCGGTGTTCGACGTGACCATCACGCCCTTGGGCTCGCCCGTGGTCCCTGAGGTGTAGGCGAGCTGCACCACGGCGTCCGGGTCGGGCCGGCGGCGGGCGAACTCCTCGCGGTCGGCATCCGTCGGGGCGCGGCCGGCCAGGACCTCGTCGAACTGTCCGCCGCCGCCGGGGCGCACGGTGACGACGTGCTCGAGGGCCGGGAGCCGGGCCGCGAGGTCGTGGGCCATCGCGGCGTGGTCGAAGCCGGTGAACTCCTCGGGCACCACGAGCACGACCGATTCGGCGAGCCCCAGCATGAACTCGAGCTCCCGGCTCCGGAAGATCGGCATGAGCGCGTTGGTCACGGCTCCGACGCGCAGGCAGGCCAGGCTCAGCACCGGCATCTGCCACCAGTTCGGGAGCTGCATCGAGACCACCTGCCCCGCGGCGACCCCCAGGTCGAGCAGCCCGGCGGCGACCCGGTCGACCTGCTCGGCCAGTTCGCCGTAGGTCAGGGCCCGGCGGCCGTCGTCGGCGTGGGTGTACCCGACCAGCGCCAGGGAGTCCGGAGCGGCGGCGACGACGTCGTCGAGATGGTCGAGCAGCGTGCGGCCCGGCCACGACCGGCGGGCCATGTCCGCCCGGTACTCGTCGGAGAAATCCGTCGCCAGCGCCATCGTTGCCTCCCGGACGATCGTCAGCGCCCAGCTTCGACCAGCGCACGGACGGAGGCCAGACGCTCGTACTGCTGCAACGGTGCGGACGCGGCGGGGAGCAGCACGAAACCGGCCGCGCCGGCGGCGAGGAGCGCACCGAGCGCGTCCGCCACCGCGTGCTCGTCCCCGATCACGACCCACCGCTCGAGGGCGTCGAAGGGCAGGCCGTACTGGCCGCGGACGAGGGCCGCCGCCTCGGCCCGCGCCGCCGCCGGGTCGTCCCCGGGGCCGAGGACGTGCACGAACACCATCATCAGCACCGCCGGGACCGGGCGGTCGAGCTCGGCCGCGAGCTCGGCGAGCCGCCCGGCGGCCTCCCGGACGCGCCGCGGGGACATCCAGACCCCGAGCCACCCGTCGCCCACCCGCGCGGCGCGGCGCAACGCGGCGTCCGACCGCCCGCCGACGACGACCGGCGGCGGCGCGGCCGGCACGGGCTCGAGGACGGGGGCGCGGGTCGGCAGCAACGGTCCGGGGTGGTCCACCGCATCGCCGCGCAGCAGCGCGTCGAGGATCACGAGGGACTCGTCGAGCCGCCGGCCGCGCTCGCGGACCGGCACCCCGGCCGCCTCCCACTCCACGGGGTTCTCGCCGCCGACCCCGACGCCGAGCAGGACACGGCCCGGGGCGAGCGCGTCCACGGTCGCCACCTGCTTCGCCGTCCACACCGGGTGGCGCATCGGCAGCAGCAGGACCCCGGTCCCCAGCAGCAGCGTCCGCGTGCTCGCCGCCGCCGCGCAGAGCGCCCCGAGCGCGTCCAGCACCGGCGGGTGGAAGGCCAGGTGGTCGCCCACCCAGCCCGCGTCGAACCCGAGGTCCTCGGCCAGCGCCGCTCCCCGGGCCAGCGGC
>JAVXWR010000562.1:0-3539 GCA_032230725.1 Actinomycetota bacterium | reverse complement strand
CAGCGCCACCTCGAGCAGCGGCACGTCGAACTTCGGGTCGTGGGTGAGGACCGCGAGGGCTGTCCGGGAGTCGATGCGCCCCGCCTCGGCCTCCGCGGCCAGGTAGCGGTGCGGCCACTCGACCACCACCTCGTGGGCCTCCGGGAAGCGGCTCGACGTCGCGAACACCGGGCGCGCGTCGCAGACCGTCACCCGCATCCCGAGGAAGGTCCCGATCCGGGCGACGGCGGCGGCGAAGTCGATGGCCCCGAAGACGATCAGGCGGGGCGCGGGCGCGAAGGACTCGACGAACACCCCGAGGCCCTCCCCGCGGCGCTCGCCGTCGGTCCCGTAGGTGACCAGGGTGGTGCGCCCGGCCGCGAGCAGGCCGCGGGCGTCGTCGCGCACCGCGTCGTCGAGCCGGGGGCTGCCCAGCGAGCCCTCGACCCGGTCCGGCCACACGACGAGGCGCCGGCCCACGCCGGGCCCGGACACGATCGTCGCCGTCGCCACGGGCCGGCGCTCCCGGACGGCCGCGGCGATCTCGCCGAGCTGCGGGTAGCTCTCGCGGTCGACCTGCTCGACGAACACGTCGAGGATGCCGCCGCAGGTCAGACCCACCGCGAAGGCGTCGTCGTCGGACACGCCGTAGCGCTGCAGCATCGGGTCGGCGCCCTCGAGGATCTCGTTCCCGAGCTCGTAGACCGCCCCCTCGACGCAGCCGCCGGAGACACTGCCGACGGCCTGCCCGTCGGGACCGACGAGCATGGACGCGCCGGGCTGGCGGGGTGCGGAGCGGAAGGTCCCGACGACGGTGGCCAGCGCCGCGGACCGCCCGTCGGCCCACCACGACTCCAGGCTCGTGAGCACGTCACGCATTCGCCAGCACCTCCGTGAGCTCCTGCAGGGTGGCCAGCGAGTGGCCGGCCAACAATCGGTCAACGTGCGGGAGGGCCGCCGCGATTCCGCCCTGCACCGGCTCGTAGCCGCGCTTGCCGGCGTGGGGGTTCACCCAGACCACGGTGTGCGCCAGTCGGGCGAGCCGCGCCATCTGCTCGCCGAGCAGCTCGGTGCCGCCCCGCTCCCAGCCGTCGGAGAACACCACGACGACGGCGCGGCGCGCGACGCCGCGCTGGCCCCACCGGTCGAGGAAGGCGGCCATGACCTCGCCGAGCCGGGTGCCGCCGGACCAGTCGGGGATGGCGTTGCCCGCGTCGCGCAGCGCCCGCTCGGGGTCGCGCTGGCGCAGCTCGCGGGTGACCCGCGTCAGCCGGGTCCCGAGGGTGAACGTCTCGACGGCCTGCGGCGTGCGCCGGGTGAGCACGTGCGCGAAGCGCAGCAGCGCGTCGGCGTAGGGCGCCATCGACCCCGAGACGTCGAGGAGCAGGACGACGCGGCGCGGACGCTCACGGCGGGCACGACGCGAGAGGCCCGGGATCTCCCCGGCGTGGCGCAGGGTGGCGCGCAGCGTGGCGCGGGCGTCGGCCTCCCCGCGCCGGGCGGGACGGCGACGCCGGGCCCGGCGTCGTGGCGGGTCCGGGCGCAGCAGCGCCAGCATCCGGCGCAGGTGCTCGCGCTCGCCGATGGTGAGCTCCGCGATGTCGCGGTCGCGCAGGATCTCCTCGCCGGAGGCGGCCACCCGCAGTTCGGGCACCTCGTCACCGTCGTCGCCGGATCCCGAGTTCTCGGGGGACGCGAGCGCGGCGATGGTCGAGGGTCTCGGCTTCGGCGGCGGCGGGCGCATCGTCCGCTGCTCGCGCGGGTCGGGTGAGAACCAGGCGTGGAAGGCCTGGTCGTAGCGGGCGACGTCGTCGGGGTCCGAGCAGAGCGTCAACCGGCCCGCCCAGTACATGGCGACCTCGCTGGCCAGGTCGACCTCGCGCAGCGCCCGCAGGTACGTCGCGGTGCGGTCCGGGGTGACCGGGACGCCGGCGTTGCGCAGCAGGCGGGCGAAGGCGACGAGGTCGTGCAGGACGGCGTCGTCGTCGGGGGCGGAGCCACCGCCGAGTCCCTCGACGACCCCGGAGGCCAGCAGCGCGCCGGCGTGCGGGCGGGGAGCCGGTCCGTCGCTGCTCCCGCCCCGGTCACCGGTGCTCACTCCCCGTCGCTCCGCTCGCCCCTGGTGGTCATGACGCGAGCAGGGCGTCCAGCGCGTTGCGGGCCCGGTCGGCGTCCTCGCGGTACTTCAGGACGGCACCCAGCGTCGCGGTCGCCGATTCCAGGTCCAGGCGCCGTGCCCCGATCAGCTCGAGCGCCGCGGCCCAGTCCAGCGTCTCGGCGACCCCCGGCGGCTTGAGCAGGTCGAGGCGGCGCAGGCGCTGCACCGCCCGGGCCACCTGCTCGGCCAGCTCGGCCGACAGGTGGGGCATCCGGGCCTTGAGGATGGCGATCTCCCGGGCGAGGTCGGGGTGCTCGAGCCACAGGTAGAGGCAGCGGCGCTTGAGCGCGTCGTGCACCTCGCGGGTGCGGTTGGAGGTGAGGACGACCAGCGGCGGCGTCTCCGCCCGCACCACGCCGATCTCGGGGATCGTCACCGAGTTCTCCGCCAGCACCTCGAGCAGGAACGCCTCGAACTCGTCGTCGGCGCGGTCGACCTCGTCGACGAGCAGCACGCACGGTGAGGTCTGCAGCGCCTGGAGGATCGGTCGGGCGAGCAGGAAGCGGCGGTCGTAGAGCGAGGCCTCGACCGCGTCGGCGTCGAGCGCACGGCCCGACGCCGACGCGGTGGCCTCGACGGTGCGCAGGTGCAGCAGCTGGCGGGGGAAGTCCCAGTCGTAGAGCGCCTGTGACGCGTCGATCCCCTCGTGGCACTGCAGCCGGACGAGCGGCGCGCCGAGCACCTCGGCCAGCGCCAGGGCGAGCGCGGTCTTGCCGGTCCCGGGTTCCCCCTCGCAGAACAGCGGGCGCCCCATGCGCAGGGCGAGGAACGCCGCCGAGGCGAGTCCGGAGTCGGCGAGGTATCCGGTGCGCTCGAGGGCGGCGGCGACGACGTCGGGCCCGGTCAGATCGGTGGCAGCGGTCACCTCGTCATCGTCCCCCAGCCCGGACCACCCGGCCACCACACACGCGTGCACTACCTCACGACGCTGTGTCCCACGCCGCAGAAGACCGTGTCGGGACGGTGACGCCCGCGACATTCCCGCGCTGGATCACATTCGTGTGACAACCGCAGTGTCGGCAGCAACCCACGCACTGAGTAGGGCCGATGACGGCGCGGCGCACTCGACACGCCCATTCGCCGTGATCGTTCCCGGATCGGGACCGGCTTGATACCTCGCGCTTCCTCCGTACCGTTCGGCGTCGGCCGTCCCACGGGACGGTCCGGACATCCCCGGGGCCGCCGCGCCCGCCGCTTGTCCAGCGGTCCCGGGAGACCCCACACGAGAGGTGCGGACCGGGCAGGCGGGAGCAGGACGGGGCCGGCACACCCGCGGGTGTGCCCGGTGGAGAGACCGCGTGGAACCGGTCGACGACCCACTGGGGAGCGACGCTCCCGACCCGTACCTGGTGGGGCGCGGTGCGAGCGAGAGGTCATGCTCCGAAGTACCGAACAGTCACTG
>JAVXWR010000539.1:0-3157 GCA_032230725.1 Actinomycetota bacterium | reverse complement strand
AGCGCGACCTGATCCGCTTCCACGCCCGCGTCGCGCCCCACCTGCTGCCCTACCTGGCCGGACGGCCGGTGAACCTGCACCGCTATCCCGACGGCGTGACCCGGGCCGGGTTCTGGCAGAAGGAGGTTCCCGGGCACGCCCCCGAGTGGCTGCGGCGCTGGCACAACCCCGGGGCCGCGCCCGACGAGACCCAGCACTACTTCGTCCTCGACCGCACGGCGGCGCTGGTGTGGATGGCCAACTACGGGGCCGTCGAGCTCCACCCGTGGACCTCCCGGCTGCCCGACGTGCACCAGCCGACCTGGGCGCTCATCGACATCGACCCCGGACCGGCCGTGGGGTTCGACGACGTTCTCGTGCTCGCCCGGCTCTACCGCACCGCCCTCGAGCACCTGGAGGTGGCGGCCGCGCCCAAGGTGACCGGCAAGCGCGGGGTCCAGATCTGGGTACCGATCGCCGACGGCTACACCTTCGACGACACCCGCGACTGGGTGGAGAAGCTCTCCCGGGCGGTCGGGCAGACGACCCCGGAGCTCGTCTCGTGGGAGTGGCACACCGACCGCCGCCGCGGGCTCGCCCGGCTCGACTACACCCAGAACGCGATCAACAAGACCCTCGTCGCCCCGTTCAGCCCGCGCCCGGCCGCCGACGCCCCGGTGTCGACGACGCTGACCTGGGACGAGCTCGACGACCCGGAGCTGCGCCCGGACCGCTGGACGGTGCGCACGCTGCCCGACCGGCTGGCCGAGGTCGGGGACCCGATGCGCCCCCTGCTCGGGCGCGCGCAGACCCTCCCGGCGTTGTGAGGTCCCGCCTCAGGACCCGGATGCCGGGTCCTCGGGCCGGACCTCGTGCGCGACGGCCGCGTGCTCGACCCGGCTGAGCACGACGGTGCCGGCCACGATCCCGGCCGCTCCCGCGAGGGCGCCGAGGGTCCACACGTCGAGCGCGGCCCGCTCCCCGAACACCACGAACCCCCAGGTGATCGCGACCAGTGGGTTGGCGAGGGTGATCCCGGGCTGGGCCCAGATCAGGTCGCCGGCCTGCAGCGCCTGCTGGAGGAACACGAACGAGACGGTGCCCCCGACGAGCACGCCGTAGGTCTGCCAGGCCGTGAGCACCCCGAGCAGCCCCTGACCGTAGGCCGGGGCCAGTCCGGCGAGCAGTGCCGCGTTGTACCCGTAGGTCACCCCGGTGGCGAGACCGAACCACAGCGCCCGCCGTCGTCCCCGCCCGGCGCGTCCGAGGACGGTCAGCACGGCGAGGACGACCAGGACGACCGCCGTCCCGACGAGCCACGCCACGCCCGACGTCGCTCCCGGGTCCCCGCCGGCGGGGACGAGACAGAACAGCAGCATCGCGAGGCCGCGCGCCATCGCGGCGATCGCGCTCCAGGCCCGCCGTCCCATCGGGGTGCGGAGCAGGAGCGCGGAGAGCACGAGCGTGAAGGGCAGCTCGACGATCAGCACGGGCTGCACGACCGAGATCGCGGCCAGGGTCAGGGCCACCGCCTGGAGGGCGAATCCGACGACGAGCGCGCCGATCACCGCCGACCATGCCTGGCGGCGGAGCAGGTCGAACACCGCCCGGCGTCGTCCCCCGCCCGGTTCGTGGTGCCGCGACGCCGAGCGCTGCAGGACCGAGCCGAGCGCGTTCGCGGCCGCCGCGGCGATCGCCACCAGCACCCCGGTCAGGAGCATTCCACGCTCCTCACGCTCGTCACGGCCCGAGCATGCCCGATCGGGGCGTCTCCGCACCCGTGTCCTCGTCGTGGACCACGACGGGGGTGCGCATCCCCCCGGGGCGCGAGAGGCTGGGCCGATGCTCCGCCTCGGCTTCCCGGTGATCGGCGTGACCGACCTCGAGCGTGCGACGGCGTTCTGGACCGCCGCCCTGTCGCTGACCGCGAGCGAGGAGTGGGCGAGCCCCCACTGGCGGACGCTCGCCACCGCCGGCGGGGAGCGGGCGCTGGCGCTGATGGTCAGCGGCTCGCCCGCGGAATCCCGGCCGCGCCTGCACCTCGACCTGTTCGTGGACACGACCACCGAGCAGGAGGCCCAGGTGCGCCGCCTGCTCGAGCTCGGTGCGAGCGGGACGGACTGGGACAGCTATCCCCCCGAGCCGGACTTCGTCGTCCTCGCCGATCCCGACGGCAACCTCTTCTGCGTCGTCGACCTCAGCCGGGCCCCGTCGGGCGGGTGAGCGGACCACGACCGCCCCGGCTTGACCTCGACCACGGTCGAGGTCGCACGCTCGGCGGACACCGCCCGCGCCCCTGGAGGACCCGTGACGACCCCGCCGACCACGTTCGAGGACTCCTACCGCCGCGGCGAGCCGCCGTGGGTGATCGACCAGCCCCAGCCCGCCGTCGTCGCCCTCGAGCGGGCCGGCGCGCTCACCGGCCCTGTCCTCGACCTGGGGTGCGGCACCGGCGAGCACACCATCCTGCTCGCCCGCCTCGGCTACGACGTGCTCGGCGCCGACGCCGCTCCCGCCGCGATCGAGCGCGCCCGCGAGCGCGCCCGCGCCGCGGGGGTCGCCGCCGAGTTCACCGTCGCGGACGCGATGGATCCGGCGGCCCTCGGACGCTTCGCCACGGTGCTCGACAGCGCCCTCTTCCACGTCTTCGGCCCCGAGGACCGCGCCCGCTACGCCCGGGCGCTGACCGACGTCGTCGACCCCGGCGGACGCGTGGTCGTCCTCGCGCTCTCGACCCGCGGCCCCGGCTTCGGCCCGCAGATCGACGACGACGCCGTCCCCGCGGCCTTCGCGGCGCCGGAGTGGACCGTCGAGGGCCTGGAGGAGACGACCTACCGGGGCCGCGTCACCCACCCCGACCAGGCCGGCGCGACCGGTCGGGCCGTCGGCGAGCTGGTGGACCTGCCGGCCGTCGTGGCCCGTATCCGGCGTGCCGGAGATGGGGCAGACTAACGACGATGATCTTCGACATCCACGCGTCGGCGACGGCCTCGGCCCCGGTGCGCTCCTCCCCCGAGCTCCTGCGCTCCGCGATGGCGCAGTATCGCCCACAGGTCCGCACGGTCGGGTCGAACACCCTCGACGCGGTGCTCCACGTCGAGGCCGCCCGCCTCGCCGACGCGATGAGCGATGCCGTCAACGCCCTCCTCGACGCGCTGCACGCGGGGGGCGACGACAT
>JAVXWR010000537.1:0-5158 GCA_032230725.1 Actinomycetota bacterium | reverse complement strand
ATCAACAAGTACGTCCTCGGGATCTCCCCGAAGCAGCCGGAGTTCCGCCGCGGCATGCTCTACGCGGTCAACCCCGTCGGGTTCGGCTCGATGATCATCGCGGCGGGGGTCTCGATCCTCGCCTTCTTCGGTGCCCTGGGCGACACTCTCGCGTCGTACTCGCCGCTGGTCGCGATCGTGCTGGCGTTCGTCTTCCCGCCGATCATCGCGCTCGCGACGAAGGGGAAGTACTACCTGCGCCGCCCCGAGGACGGCATCGACGCGCCGATGTACGACGAGCTCGGCAACCCGTCGGGGGAGACGCTGCACTGCGTGTCCTGCGGGCAGGATTTCGAGCGTCCCGACATGACGGCGTCGGCGGCCGGTACCGGTCACGTGTGCTCGCTGTGCCTCTCGACCGACCGTGCGGGCACCCACGTCCTCCCGGAACCCACGACGTCGTCGTAATCTCCCGGGTCCAGGACGCGCCGGGGGACGCTGGTGCAGCGCGACGAAGGAGCGCTGACCCAACGTCCACCGTGGCGCGACAACACTGACGAAGGGGCGTAGGTGCTGCTCTCGCCGCACGAACAGGAGAAGTTGCTGCTGCACGTGGCCGCGAACCTGGCGCGGGAACGCCGGGGCCGGGGTCTGCGGCTCAATCATCCCGAGGCGGTGGCGCTGCTCAGCTCGTGGATCCTCGAGGGGGCCCGGGACGGACGCAGCGTCGCCGACCTGATGGACGGCGGCCAGCACGTCCTGACCCGTGACGACGTCATGGAGGGCGTTCCCGAGATGCTCCCGACCGTCGCCGTCGAGGCGACCTTCCCGGACGGCACGAAGCTCGTGACCGTGCACGAGCCGATCCAGTGACCGGGGCGACGGGGGACGTGGCGGGGCGCGAGCGCAGCGACGGGGGATGGGCATGACGGGTACGAGCGGCGGAGACACGGCCTACGGACCCGGCGCCTTCCTCCCCGGTGACGGCGACGTCGTCACCGGGGAGGGCGCCGCCGTCCTCACCCTGACGGTGACCAACACGGGCGACCGGCCGATTCAGGTCGGCTCGCACGTGCACTTCCCGGCGACCAACCCCGCCCTGGCCTTCGACCGCGAGGCCGCCACCGGGATGCGGCTGGCGATCCACGCGGGCACGTCGGTGCGCTTCGAGCCGGGCGTCGAGAAGGACGTCACCCTCGTCGCGCTCGGCGGCTCCGGCACCGTGCCGGGGCTGCGGCTCGACGTCGACGACCCGGCGGGTCGGCAGGGCGGGTCCCCGGGCAGCGGCTGGTCGGTCGGCCGCGAGGCCTACGCCGAGCTGTTCGGCCCGACGACGGGCGACCGTGTCCGGCTGGCCGACACCGACCTGACGATCCGGGTCGAGGAGGACCGCAGCCGCGGCCCGGCGGGCGGCGACGAGGTGGTGTTCGGCGGCGGCAAGGTGATCCGCGAGTCGATGGGCCAGTCGCGGGCCACGCGCGCCGAGGGCGCCGCGGACCTCGTCATCACCGGAGCGCTCGTCCTTGACCACTGGGGCGTGGTCAAGGCCGACGTCGGCGTGCGCGACGGACGCATCGTCGGGCTCGGGAAGGCCGGCAACCCGGACACGATGCACGGCGTCGCGCCGGAGCTCGTCATCGGCCCCTCGACGGAGATCCTCTCCGGGAACGGGCTGATCCTCACCGCGGGCGGGGTCGACTGCCACGTCCACCTCATCAGCCCGCAGCAGCTCCCCGAGGCGATCGGCTCGGGGGTCACGACGATGATCGCGGGCGGCACCGGGCCCGCCGAGGGCACCAAGGCGACCACGGTGACGCCGGGGGCCTGGTGGCTCGCGCGGATGTTCGAGGCGCTCGACGCGACCCCGCTGAACTTCTCGCTGCTCGGCAAGGGCAACACCGTCGGCGACGAGGCCCTGCGCGAGCAGGTGGCCGCGGGCGCGTCCGGGTTCAAGGTCCACGAGGACTGGGGCGCGACGCCGGCGGCGATCGACGCGGCGCTGCGCGTGGCCGACGAGACCGGGGTGCAGGTCGCGCTGCACACCGACACGCTCAACGAGGCCGGCTACGTGGACTCGACCCTCGAGGCGATCGCGGGCCGGTCGATCCACGCGTACCACACCGAGGGGGCCGGCGGCGGGCACGCGCCGGACATCATCACGGTCGCGGGCCAGCCCCACGTGCTCCCGTCGTCGACCAACCCGACGCGCCCGCACACCGTGAACACCGTCGACGAGCACCTCGACATGCTGATGGTCTGCCACCACCTCTCGCCCGCGATCCCCGAGGACCTGGCGTTCGCGGAGTCGCGTATCCGGGCGTCGACGATCGCGGCGGAGGACCTCCTGCACGACCTGGGTGCGATCTCCATGATCGGGTCGGACTCGCAGGCGATGGGCCGGGTCGGCGAGGTCGTGCTCCGCACCTGGCAGACCGCGCACGCCGCGAAGCGCCGGGTCACCGGCCTGTCCGGGGTGCAGGCCTCCGGCGACGACAACGAGCGGGCGCGGCGCTACGTCGCCAAGTACACGATCTGCCCGGCGATCGCGCACGGTCTCGACGGCGAGGTGGGCTCGGTCGAGGTCGGCAAGCTCGCCGACCTGGTGCTGTGGGACCCGGCGTTCTTCGGCGTCCGGCCGCACGTGGTGGTCAAGGGCGGTGTCATCGCGTGGGGCCGCATGGGCGACGCGAACGCCTCCATCCCGACGCCGCAGCCCGAGCTCCCCCGCCCGATGTTCGGGGCACTCGGTCGCGGACCGTCGGCGACCTCGGTGTACTTCGCGACCCAGGCCGCGCTAGACGGCGGCCTCGCCGGCCGCGTGGACGTGCGCCGGCGGTTCGTGCCGGTCCGCTCGCCGCGCGGGGTGTCGAAGGCCGACATGCCGGGCAACGACGCCACGCCGGAGATCACGGTCGACCCCGAGACGTTCACGGTGCGCATCGACGGGTCGGTGGTCGACCCCGACCCGGTCCGGGAGCTGCCCATGGCCCAGCGCTACTTCCTGTTCTAGGTGCGCTTCGCGCTCGTGAGCACGAAGTGTGGCTATAGCGACCGTTTCTGCTCACGAGCGCGGAGCGCACCTGGCGGCAGATTGTCGGGGGTGCGTGTCATGGTGCTCCGGTGACGACGACGCACTCGGTGCTGGAGAGCCCGCTGGGACCGTTGACGCTGCGCGCCGACGATGGGGTGCTGTCCGGGCTGTACATGCTCGAGCACCGGCACGGGCCCGGCCCCGAGCGGCTCGGGGAGCGGATGGCCGACGCGGCGCCGGCGGCCCGGGAGGAGCTGGCGGCCTACTTCGCGGGCGAGCTGCGCGAGTTCTCGGTCGAGGTGGTGCTGCGCGGGACGGAGTTCCAGCAGCGGGTGTGGGCGGCGCTGCGCGAGATCGGCTACGGCGAGACGTGCAGCTACGGCGAGCTCGCGGTGGCGATCGGGTCGCCGGCCGCGGTGCGCGCGGTGGGCCTGGCGAACGGGAAGAACCCGGTGAGCATCATCGTGCCCTGCCACCGGGTGGTCGGGGCGAACGGGTCGCTGACCGGCTACGGCGGGGGGACCGACCGCAAGCGGGCGCTCCTCGAGCTGGAGGGCGCCGCCTGCGTGAGCGGCGAGCCACTCCTGTTCCGCTGACCGACCCGAACGGGTCGTCACCGCGCCGCCCGCGGTCTCCGCCCGTAACCTGCCCGGACCTGTTGGATCTCGGCTGGGGGGGTCGGCCATGGCGGATCAGGACGACGGCGGATACCCGCCGCGGGACCACGAGACGGCGGCCCCACCGCGGCCGGGCCGGCATTCGGGGGAGTCCGAAGGCCAGCAGGGGTACGGCGAGCAGGAGGGCCATGGCCAGCAGCAGGGCGATGGCCAGCAGCAGGGCGATAGCCAGCAGCAGGGGTACGGCCAGCAGCAGGGCTATGGCCAGCAGGGCTATGGCGTTCGGCTCGCCGACGCCGTCGGGCGACCTGCAGGTCGACGTGCGGGCCGGGCTTCGTCCTGAACCCCGCGACGTTCACCGGCCGCCTCTGATCGGGCCCGGGCCGGTGCCGCCGAAACGTCGCGGTCACCCCGACGCGCCCGGCGCCGCACTAGGGTGGGTCGGTGCCGCCCGCATCCGCGCTCTGGCTGCTCGCCGACTCCCGCCTCCCCACCGGGAGTCACGCCCACTCCGGCGGTCTCGAGGCGGCGGTGCGACGTGGCCTCGTGCGGGTCCCGGACGACGTCGCGGCCTGGCTCGCGGGTCGGGTGCCGACGGCGGGCCTGGTCACCGCGGCGGCCGCGGCGGCGGCCTGCGCTCGGGTGGGCTGCGCTACTGAGGGAGGGGCACCTTCGCTCGACTCTATGGACGAGGAGCGCCCCTCACCGGAACCCGAGCGCTCCGCCGGAACTGAGCGAGGGGCACCTTCGCTCGACTCTATGGGCGAGGAGCGCCCCTCACCGGAACTGGGCCCCCCGACGCGAGGGGACGATCCGGTCGTTCTGAACGACTCGAGGTTCCCCTCGCGCAGCGGGACCTCGGAGATCGACTGGGTGCCCTGGGACGCCGCGGTGTCCGCCCGCACCCCGGTCGCCGCGCTCCGCGAGGTGTCGCGGGCCCAGGGCCGGGCGATGTTGCGCACGGTCCGCGCCGCCTGGCCCCACGCCGTCGTCGACGGGCTGGGCGCCCGGCCGCACCAGGCCCTCGTGCTCGGCGTCGTCACTGCCGCCGCCGGGGGGTCGGCGCACGACGCGGCCGCCCTCGCCGTCCACCACCTCGTCGGCCAGGTCTGCTCGGCGGGCGTCCGGTTGCTCGGGCTCGACCCGCTGGCGCTCGCGGGCGTGCACGCCCGGGCCCTCGAGGAGCACGCCGGCGTCGTCGACCGGGCCACCGACGCCGGCACACGGGCCGCCGCCCGGGACTCGCCCGACCTGCTGCCCACCGCGACGACGCCGCTGCCCGAGGTGCTCGCCGTCGTGCACGCCCGTTCTGAAGGAGCCCTCTTTGCTTCATAGACTCGACGACCAGGACCTCGGCGGCGGCGCGCACGACCACCCCGAGAAGCTCGGCCGCGCCGTGCGCATCGGGATCGGCGGCCCCGTGGGCTGCGGGAAGACGGCACTGGTCGCGGCGCTGTGCCGCGTGCTGCGCGACGAGCTCTCGGTCGCCGTCGTCACCAACGACATCTACACCACCGAGGACGCCGATTTC
>JAVXWR010000534.1:0-5730 GCA_032230725.1 Actinomycetota bacterium | reverse complement strand
CACCCGGCCGGGGCGGCACTCGTGGCAGTTCGCGTCGAGCGCGTTCTCCGACGTGCTGCCGTGGATGTCGGCGCGGCTCGAGACGCCGGGGACACCCCCGCGCGTGACCTGACGCGCGGCGGACGGTCAGAGGACCTTGCCGGGGTTGAGGATGCCGTGCGGGTCGAGGGCGGCCTTGACCGCGCGCTGCATGGCGAGGGCCTCGGGGGACTGTTCGGCCACGAGCCCGTCGCGCTTGAGCAGCCCGACGCCGTGCTCGCCGGTCACGGTGCCGCCGAGCTCCAGGGCGTCGGCGAGGATCTGCTCGAACGCGGCCTGGGCACGCTCCCGGGCGGGTTCGTCGCCGACGGGGGTGATCAGCAGCGGGTGGAGGTTGCCGTCGCCGGCGTGGGCGAGGTTGGCGATGGTGATGTCGAACCGCTCGCCGGTGGCCTGGATGCGGGCGAGCATCTCGGGCACGGCCGCGCGCGGGACGCACACGTCCTCGGTGAGCACCGGGCCGAGCCGTTCGAGGGCGGGGTAGGCCAGGCGGCGGGCGGCGAAGAGCGCGTCGGCCTCCTCGGCGTCGGCCGCCTGTGCCGAGAAGGTGGCGCCGGCCGCGTCGAAGTGCGCGAGCATCGCCTCCGCCTCGGCGACCCCGGCCGCCCCCGGCGCGTCGGAGCGCCCGAGCAGGATGACGTCGGCCTCGGCCGCGAGGCCCATGTTCTTCCAGGCGTCGACGGCCTCGAGGCACGTGCGGTCCACGAGCTCGAGGGCACTGGGGACCAGCCCGTCGGCGGTAATGGCGGCGACGGCGCGCCCGGCGTCGACGATGTTCGCGAAATACCCCGCCACGGTGTGCTCGGGCGCGCGGGCCGGGCGCAGCTTGACGGTGACCTCGGTGATCAGCCCGAGGGTGCCCTCGGACCCGACCATCAGACCCGCGAGGTCCAACCCGGCCACGCCCTTGGCGGTGCGGCGACCCAACCGGACCAGCTCGCCGAGGCCGTTGACGACCTGCACGCCCAGCACGTAGTCACGCGTCACCCCGTACTTCACGCAGCACACGCCGCCGGCGTTCGTGGCGACGTTGCCGCCGATGGTCGACCAGGGCGAGCTCGCCGGGTCGGGCGGGTACCACAGACCCCGCTCCGCACAGGCAGCGCGCAGGTCGTCGTTGACGACCCCGGGCTCCACGACGGCGAGCCGCTCGGCCGGGTCGATCTCGTGGATCTGCGTCATCTGCTCGACCGAGACGACGACGCTGCCGGCGGTCGCGTTGGCGCCTCCGGACAGGCCGGTGCCCGCTCCCCGGGGCACGACCGGCACGCCGTGGCGCAGGCACGTCTGCACCACCGCCCGGCACTGGGCCGCGTCGAGCGGGCGCACCACCGCCACGGGCAGCTCCCACGGGGCCCACTCGGCGTCGTCGTGGGCGTAGGAGGCGAGCACGTCCGGGTCGTCGATCACGCGGTCGGCCGGGAGGGCCGCCCGCAGGCCCGCGACGACGGGGGAGGGAGCGACAGTGGTCATGGTGCGTACCCCTCCTGCGCGGGCCGGTGATGTCACGGTAACCCCGGGGTCCGACAGCGGGCCTACGCTGATCACGATGGGGACCGCGAAGAAGGGCCGCCGAGGACCGGACGCGGCGCCCGCGGGGCCCACCGTGACGCTCTGCCGCGGATGCTGTTGCGGCACCGAGCGCAAGCACCCCGGCGTCGACCACGCCGGTCAGGTCGAGCGGCTCCGGGAGGACACCGCGGGCGCCGGCCGGGTCCGGGTGAGCGACTGCATCGAGGCGTGCGCGCAGTCGACCGTGGTCGTGGTGTCCCCGTCACTGACGGGACGCGCCGCCGGAGGGCGTCCGGTGTGGCTCCTCGGCGTGCTCGACGCCGCCACCGAGGACGAGATCGCCACCTGGGTCCGCGCGGGCGGCCCGGGCGTGGCCGACCCGCCGGGTCTGCTCGACCTACGGATCTTCACCCCGGCCCGTCGGATTCGTCAGCAGCTGCCCTGACGCAGGCGCCCGGCCGTCCTACCGTGGGGGAGTGGCGACGACGCAGCGGGTGGCCGTACTGACCGAACCGGACCACGTGGTCGTCGAGACCCGCGAGGTCCCCGAACCCGGGCCGGGCCAGGTCCAGATCGCGGTCCGCGCGGTGAGCGTCTGCGGCTCCGACGTGCACTACTACGACCACGGGCGCATCGGCGGGTTCGTCATGCACGGCCCGCTCGTCCTCGGCCACGAGACGTCCGGCGTGGTGTCGGCCGTCGGACCCGGGGTGGAGGCGCCGGCCGTCGGGACCCGGGTCGCCGTCGAGCCGCAGGCCGAGTGCGGACGCTGCGACCAGTGCCGGCAGGGCCGCTACCACCTGTGCCCGCAGATCGAGTTCTTCGCGACGCCGCCGATCGACGGCTCGTTCGCCGAGTACGTCGTCGTCCCCGCGCACCGCGCGCACCCGATCCCCGACTCGCTCTCCGACGAGGCCGCGGCGCTCGTCGAGCCGCTCTCGGTCGCGCTGCACGCCGCGGGGAAGGCGGACATCGGGCCGGGCAGCCGCGTGCTGGTCAGCGGCGCGGGGCCGGTGGGGCTGCTGTGCCTGCAGGTGGCGCTCGCCCGCGGAGCGGCGGCGGTGGTCGTCACCGACGTGATGGCGCTGCGCCGCGAGGCCGCGACCGAGTACGGCGCGACCGCGACGGTGGACGCGAACGACCACGACACGGCGCTGGCGGCGGTGGGCGACGTGCTGGGGCAGGCCGATGTCGTGCTCGAGTGCACCGGGGTCCAGCCCGCGGTCGACCTCGCCGTGGCCGCGACGGCGCCGGCCGCGACCGTCGTGCTGGTGGGCACGGGGGCGTCGGTGACGCTGGCGCTGGACCTGGTGCAGGCGCGCGAGCTCGTGGTGAAGGGGACCTTCCGGTACGCCCACGTCTACCCGGCCGCGATCGAGCTCGCGGCCTCCGGGCGCATCCGGCTCGACTCGATGGTCACCTCCCACCACCCGCTCGACGATGCCGTCGGGGCGCTGCTCGCCGCGCGCCGCGACCCGTTGGCGCTCAAGGCCGTGGTGCACCCGTCCCAGGGATGACCCCGGCGCGGGACGCTCCCGCCACCGGGGTGCGTAGGCACACGATCATGGATTCCGGCACAGGCCGGGATGTGCCGGTTCCCATGATCGACCGCTTACCAGGGCCACGACCGGGCCCCGTCGACGGCCTACGCGCCCCGGACGTGGATCCCCCGGGCGGGCGGGAGATCCGCCGGTTGATCAGCGGGACCGCACCCTGGTGTGAGAGGGGGCCGCCGAGCCCGTCGAGGCAGGAGCGCGAGGGATCAGGAGTCGGCGCCGGTCCGCGGGGTCAGGCCCGCCGCCCGGATGCCCGCGACGACCGCCTCCTCGTCGGCGGTGGACGCGTCGCCCGAGGCGCCCGCCGCCCCGATGACCTCGCCGTCGGCGTCGCACACGAACACCCCGCCGGGCACCGAGAAGACCTTCCCGCCGGCGAGGGCGGCGACCGAGGTGAAGAACTCGGGGGAGTCGGACGCGCGCGCGGCGATCGCCCGGCTGTCCATCATCAGCCCGATCACGCCGTGCGCCTTCGCGATCGCCACGTCGGGGCGCAGGAAGCCGGACCCGTCGGCGCGGCCGAGCGCGACCAGGTGGCCGCCGGTGTCGAGGACGGCGACGGTCAGGGGCTTGTAGCCGGCCTCGCGGCCGTGGTCGAGGGCCGCGGCGACGATGGTGCGGGCGTGCTCGTAGGTCAGGGCGCTCATGGGCCGGTGCCTACCATCCGAGGCGGCCGCGGGCGCGGCGGAGCCCCACGGGGCGGCCGGACACGATCACGGAGCGATAGCCTCTCGTCACGCCGCCGATCTCCGGGGACCGCATGGACACGACGAAGCCGGCGGGCGCGCCGCTGCCGACGCCGCCGTCGGGGACCGTCGCCCTGCCGCGCTCCGACGCCGTGCGCGACGCGGCGGCCCGGGTCCGGGAGGTGACCGCGTGACGACGCACATCGGGTACGGCGACGGCGTCGAGTTCGCGGTCCACGTCCGCGAGGCGGCGGACGGGACGGTCGTCGTCGCGGTCAGCGGGGACATCGACTACGCCCACTCCGCCGAGCTCGAGTCCGCGATCGCGCACCGCCTCGCGGCGGCGGACGCACCCGTGCACCTCGTCGTCGACCTCGCCGCGGTGCCCTACTGCGACTCGTGCGGCATGCGGGTCCTGCTCGCCGCGTCGCAGCGCGTCACCGCCGCGGGCGGGGAGTTCGCGCTGCGCGGGGTGCACGGGCAGCCGGAGCGGGCGCTGCGGCTGACCGGACTGGACCGCGTGCTGCGCGATGCGGGCCCGGCGAGCGAGCTGGACGGCCGGTCGCACGGGTGATCTAGTCGGGTCATGACGACGTCCGTGGCCGCGACCGGCTCGGCCCTCCCCGAGCACCTCGAGACCCTCGCCGTGTCCCGCGAGACCTCCGCCGCCCACGTGGCCGAGGTGTCGGTGACCGCGCGGGCGATGGCGCCCGCGTTCTTCGTCGAGCTGCCCGCCGTCATGGCGGCTCTCGACGCGGACCCGGACGTGCGCGCGATCGTCGTCACCGGAGCCGAGGGCCGCTTCTCCTACGGCCTCGACCTGCGCGCGGCCACCGCGTCGTTGGGCAGCGTGCTCACCGACCCGACCGCCGGCGCCCGCGAGGAGTTCCTGCACCACCTGCGGAGCCTGCAGAGCTCGATCACCGCGGTGGCGCAGTGTCGGACCCCGGTGGTCGCGGCGGTCGAGGGCTGGTGCGTCGGAGGTGGCGTCGACCTCGTCACGGCCTGCGACGTGCGTCTCGCGAGCGCCGACGCGCTGTTCTCCGTCCGCGAGGTGCGCATGGCCATGGTCGCCGACCTCGGGTCGCTGCAGCGCCTCGTCGGGATCATCGGCGACGGGCACCTGCGCGAGCTCGCCCTCACCGGTGCCGACGTCGACGCCGCGCACGCCGAGCGGATCGGCCTGGTCAACCGCGTGCTCGGCGACGGGGCCGCGCTGCGGACCGCCGCCTTCGAGCTCGCGGGCCGCATGGCGGCGAACTCGCCGCTGGTCACCCGCGGCATCAAGGACGTCCTCGACGCCGAGCGGGGTCCCCGCGTGGAGGCGGGGCTGCGCTACGTCGGGGCGTGGAACGCGGCGTTCCTGCCCAGCGCCGACCTGGCCGAGGCGTTCACCGCGTTCGGCGAGCGCCGGGAGCCGCGCTTCACCGGTCGCTGAGGGCGCTCGGACCCGGGGGCCCCGCGGGCTCAGACGGGCAGGTCGGCGGGGCGGCGGGGCTGCTCACCGAGGAGGCGCTCGAGGTCGGCCTCGACACCCGCGTCGCTGCGCCGCTCCAACCATCGCCGGCCCGGCTCGACCGCGCCGATCACCCACGACTCGACGACGTTGCGGGCCAACTCCGGCAGCACCGTCCACGGTGTGAGCACCGGCTGGCCCAGGTCGCGGCACCCCTGCGCCCCCAGGAACAGGCGCAGGTGCGAGAGCAGCCGCCGGCGGGCCCACCACCCCCACCGCGGGCGTCCGCGCTCGGCGTGGCTGCGTCGCGTGCCCTCCACCAACGCCGTCGTGAGGGCCGCGCCTGCGGGGGTCGGGCCGCCCTGGGCGTGCAGCAGGTGGTGGTCGAAGGCGTGCTGGGCGCGCTCGTCGGCGAAGAGCCAGTCCTCGTCGACCCCCATGAGGAACCCGACGTAGCGCCACAGGTGCATGACGGCGCGCG
>JAVXWR010000520.1:0-3278 GCA_032230725.1 Actinomycetota bacterium | reverse complement strand
CGCCGCGACCTCCGACGTCCTGCTCGAGGCCGCGACCTGGGATCCCGCCGCGGTCGCCCGCGCGGCGACGGACCGGGCCGCGGCGCTGCTCGAGCGTTTCGGCGGCGCCACCGTGGCCCCCGGCGTCACCGACGTCGGCTCGTTCCCCGAGGGCGCCGAGCCCGCCGCGCCCCCGATCCGGATGGCGCTGGACCTGCCCGACCGCGTCGCCGGCGTGACCTACGCGCGCGGCGTCAGCGTGCGCCGGCTCGTGCAGGTGGGGTGCGCGGTCGAGGTGGACTCCGCGGGCGGAACCGGGCTCGTCGTCGTCCCGCCCACCTGGCGCCCCGACCTCACGCGCCCCGCCGACCTCGTCGAGGAGGTGCTGCGCCTCGAGGGCTACGAGGCCATCCCCTCGGAGGTCCCGGTCTTCGCCGGCGGCCGCGGACTGACGCTGGCCCAGCGCCGCCGCCGCCAGGTGTCGCGAGCGCTCGCCGACGCGGGCTACCAGGAGGTCCTGCCCTCGCCGTTCATGGCCCCGACCGTGCTCGACGCGTTCGGCCTCGACGACGACGACCCGCGCCGGTCCGCGGTCCGGCTCGCCAACCCGCTCGACGCCGACCGCTCCCTGGTGGCGACCACGCTGCTGCCGGGCCTGCTCGACGCCGTCGTGCGCAACGTGTCGCGGGGCCTGCGCGACCTCGCGCTCTTCCACGTGGGTCAGGTGTCCCGGCCCGACTCCGTGCCCGGGCCCGCGCCGGAGGTCGGCGTGGACGCGCGGCCGTCCGACGCGCAGGTCGCGGCGCTGAAGGAGGCGCTGCCGGCCCAGCCGATCCGGGTCGGAGCGGTGCTGACCGGCGCTTGGGAGCGCCCGGGCTGGTGGGGCGAGGGCCGGCCCGCGACGTGGGCCGACGCGATCTCCGCGGCCCGGACCGTGGCCGCGGTCTACGGCGCCGACCTCACCGTCACCGCCGACCGCCACGCGCCCTGGCACCCCGGCCGGTGCGCCGCGCTGCACGTCGGCGACGTCCCGGTCGGCCACGCCGGGGAGCTGCACCCGAAGGTGCTCGAGGCCCTCGGCCTGCCCCCGCGGACGTGCGCGACGGAGCTCGAGCTCGACCGGCTGCCGGTGACCGAGGTGCTCGCGCGCCCCGAGGTGTCCGCGTTCCCGCCGGTCCTGCTCGACGTCGCCCTGGTGGTCCCGCTCGAGGTGCCGGTGGCCGCCGTGCAGGCGGCGCTGACCGAGGGCGGCGGGGAGCTCCTCGAGGACGTGCGGCTCTTCGACGTCTACAGCGGCGCCCAGGTCGGCGAGGGCCGGCGCTCGCTCGCGTTCGCCCTGCGCTTCCGCGCTCCCGATCGGACGCTCACCCTCGAGGAGGCCGGGGCGGCCCGTGACCGGGCGGTCGCGCTGGCGGGGGAGAGGTGCTCCGCTGCGCTCCGCACGTGAGCAGAAAGTGTCGCTATAGCCGCATTTTCTGCTCACCAGCGCTGAGCGCACCGGCGAGCAACCACCGCAGCCCGGTCGCATAGGACGCCCGCAGCTCGTCGAGGCCGATCGGCCCGGTGTCGGGGGAGCCGGCCACGGCCGCGTCTCCGATCGCATGCACGACGAGGACCCGGATCGCGGTGTTCTGCGCCACGTCGTCGTCCACCCCGGCCCGGGCCAGCAGCTCGCGCATCGCGTTCCCGAGCCGCTGCGCGTTCTCCCCGCGCGCGCCCTGGCGGGCCACGAAGTGCGGCACGAGGCCCGGGTGGGCGAGCAGCAGTTCGTGGCTCGCGGTCATGAGCGCGACGAGCCCGGTCTCGGGGTCCGCGGACGGGTCGGGGAAGGGCAGTGCGCGGAGCAGGTCGTCGAGCACCGCGTCGAGCAGGCCCTCCCGGCCCTCGACGTGGCTGTAGAGAGCGTTCGGTGCCACCCCGAGCCGGCCCGCGACCGCGCGCATCGTCAACGCCGACCCGTCGTCGAGCACCGCCCGGGCCGCGCCCACGACGGCCTGGCGGCTCAGCCCTGCCCGCTGTCCCGGTGCCCGCATGGTTGGAAACTGTACGCTGTTCAGCTAAGCTGGACGGCGTTCAACTCACGACAGGAGGACGTCATGCCCCTCGCCCCGGACGCCGTCACCGGGACCGCCGCCGGCGTGCCCATCGTCCTGCGACCGCCGGTCACCCCGCGCCCCGACGCGCCGCTGGTCCTCGCCTGGCACCTCATGGACGCGCCGCGCACCGAGCAGGCGTTCGCCGCGGCCCTGCCGCTCGAGGGGCTCGACGCCTGGCGGCTCTACCCCGGCCTGCCGATGTGCGGGGCGCGCTCGCCCGGCTTCGAGGAGATCATGCGGCTCGGCCGGGAGGAGCCGGTCCTCAACCTGCACGGAGCCGTCAACGCCCAGGCCGTCGCCGAGCTGCCCGCGCTCCTCGAGGCGGTGCGCGCCGAGTACGGCATCGGCGGCGGACCGGTCGCCGTGGCCGGCGGGTCGGCCGGAGCGGGGATCGCCGGCGCGGCCGTCGTCGAGAAGGTCGTCGAGGCGCGCGCCGCGGTCCTGATCAGTCCGCTCCTGGCGCTCCGGCCGGTCGTCGCGGAGCTCGCGACGTTCTTCGGGATGGACTACCGCTGGACGCCCGAGTCCGAGGCGGTCGCGGACCGGATGGACCTCGTGGCCCGGTCCGGCGAGCTCGGCGACGTGCCGGTGCGCTGCATCGTCGGGGCGCTGGACACCGCCGAGGCGTTCCTCGACCCGGCGGGCCGGCTCACCGACCTGCTGCGGGAGCGGGGGGTGCGCGCCGACCTCCACGTCGTCGACGGCATGGGGCACGCCCTCGCCGAGGAACCCGGCGTCGAGCCCGCGCCGCAGACCGCGCACGCGGCCGAGGTCGACCGCCTCGCCGTCGCGTGGCTCGCTCAGGCCTTCGAGTTGGCCTGACCGAGCGCCTTGGTCAGGTCGGCGAGCAGCTGCGGGACGTCGTCGCGGGGGACCACCGCCTGCACCACGGCCATCGTCGCGGGGTCCTCGCGCGCGGCCGACAGCGCGGCCCGCAGCTCGCCCACCGTCTCCGCGCGGCACGCCGTCGCCCCGCCGTCCGGCGCGAACAGCGCCGGTACGGCCGTCCAGTCCCAGCGCGTGATGTCGTTGTACGGCTCGGCCGGCCCGTGGATGGCGCGTTCGACCGTGTAGCCGTCGTTGTCCACGACCACCACCAGCGGCGCCAACCCCTCACGCACCATCGTGCCCAGCTCGGCCACCGTGAGCTGCGCGGCGCCGTCGCCGATGAGCAGGATCCCGCGCGAGTCGGGCTGGGCCAGG
>JAVXWR010000516.1:0-6105 GCA_032230725.1 Actinomycetota bacterium | reverse complement strand
CGGCTCGTTCGTCACCGGGAGGGTGGCGAACGAGCCGCACGTGCGTGGTCGCACGACGAACGCCCGCCCCAGGCTTGATCAGGGGCACACCAGCCAGCAACTCGGGCCCCAACGCCTGCCCGGCGTGCCCCTCGACGAGGCGACCCGCTCGCAGCGACCCGCCGAGCCCGCCCCACCTTGATCAGGGGCACACCAGCCAGGAACTCGGGTTCCAACGCCTGCCTGACGTGCCCCTCGACGCGGGCGCCCGAACCCACGACGGGGCTTTCTGTCACTCACTGCAAGCAATAGGGGGAGCACGCCGATAGGGCTCTGCGTGCACTCAGCCACCCCATTCACCGCGACAGGAACTCGGGCGGCACCGACGGCGCCAACCACGTGTCGTCGTTCCCCCGCCGGAACACCACCCCGGCCCGGGCCGCACCGGCCGCGTCCACCGTCAGGACCACCGGCTCCGCCACCCGTCGCCCGCCGACCCGCTCCGCCGTCGACCGCGCCGGCGACAGGTGCACGTACTGCCGCCCCATCGGGCGCAGTCCCTCGACGGCGATGACCGCGGCGGCGGCGGGCGTCGTCCCGTGGAAGAGCACGTCCGGCGGTGAGGCGACCGGCAGCTCCACCGCGCCCTCGACCGAGTGGCCGTAGCGCGCCCGGATCCGGTCCCCGGAGAGCTCGTGGCGCTGCTTCGACCCGGACGCCACCACCGCGCGGACGGCCTCGACCGAGGCCGGGAGCCCGGCGGCCCGCAGCCCCTCGACCAGCGTCGCCACCGGGGTCCAGCCCTCGGCGTCGAGCGTGAGCCCGTAGGCCGCCGGATCATGACGTAACGCGTGGGACATGGCCTTCGACAGCCGCACCGAGGGCGCCACGCCGACAGCCTGCCCCGCCACTCGCGCCCGCACGTCGTCCTCGCGACGATTCGCCGGGACGACACCGGCCCTCGCCCACGCGTCGGCACGTCGCCACACGATCCAGTGACGGACCGGGCACCCTGCACTCACCCCCGACCCCCGAGGAGCGCCGTGCCCGTCCCGCCGTCTCCCCTCACGCGCCGCGCCGTGCTGCTCGGCGGCGCGGCGACACTCGCCGCGGCGTCGGTCAGCATCGTCACCGCCACGACGGCCCGCGCGGCGCCGGCGAGCCGCGAGGTCTTCACCCTCGGCGTCGCCTACGGCGACCCGACCCCGGACGGCGTCGTCCTCTGGACCCGCCTCGCCCGCGACCCGAGAGCCACCCGGGGCGGCATGACCGAGACGGCCGTCGACGTGGACTGGCAGGTCGCCGACGACGAGCGCTTCAGCCGGGTCCGCGCGTCCGGGCGCACCCGTACCGGACCCCAGGACGGCTACGCCGCGCACGTCGAGGTCCGGGGGCTCCCGGCCGGCGGGACCTTCTTCTACCGCTTCGGCGCCCTGGGCCACGTCTCGCCGGCGGGCATCACCCGGACCGCCCCGCCGCCGGAGGCGATGGCACCGCTGACGATGGCCTTCGCCTCCTGCGCGAACTACGAGCACGGGTACTTCACCGCCTACCGGCACATGGCCCAGGAGCAGCCCGACCTGATCCTCTTCCTCGGCGACTACCTCTACGAGGAGGCGGCCGGCACCTACCGCGCGAAGTCCGGCAACCCCCGCAGCTACGGCACCCCGGAGCCGACCACGGTCGAGGGCTACCGCCACCGCTACGCCCTCCACCACGCCGACGCCGACCTGCAGGCCGCGCACGCCGCCGCGCCCTGGGTGAGCGTCTTCGACGACCACGAGGTGCAGAACAACTGGGCGGGCACCCACCCCGCGACCCCGCAGCCCGACTTCCCCGGACGCCGGGCGGCAGCCTTCCGCGCCTGGTACGAGAACATGCCGGTCCGGCTCCCCCAGCGCCCGCAGGGCGCGGCGATCCAGTCCTTCCGGCGCCTGGGCTGGGGCGCGACCGCGACGCTGCACATGCTCGACACCCGGCAGTACCGCGACGTGCAGGCCTGCGGCGACGCGTACCCGAGCGCCTGTGCCGCCCGCACCGACCCGGCGCGCACCATCACCGGCGGCGCGCAGGAGCGTTGGCTCGTCGACGGCTTCCGCACCTCGCGCGCCCGCTGGGACGTGCTCGGCCAGCAGGTGTTCTTCTCCCAGCTCGACCTGGTCCCCGGTCCGCCCCGCGGCTTCGGCGAGGACACCTGGGACGGCTACCCCGCGGAGCGGGACCGGATCGTCGCGGCCTGGCAGCAGGCGCGGGTGCGCAACGCGGTCGTCCTCTCCGGCGACATCCACACCCACTACGTCGCCGACGTGCACGCCCGGTACGACGACCCGGGGTCCCCCGTCGTCGGCACGGAGCTCGTGTCGAGCTCGATCACCTCGCAGGGCGACGGCTCCGACCGTCCCCCCGCGGTCGCCCAGGCGCTGGCCCTGAACCCGCACATCCGCTACGGCATCGACCGGCGCGGCTACCTCACGGCACGGTTCACGCCCGACCAGCTCCGCGCGACGGTGCGGGTCGTCGACAAGGTCTCGACGCCGGGCGCCCCGATCCGCACCGCGGCGTCGTTCACCGTCGCCGACCGGGCCCCGGGGCTCCGCGCCGCGGGAGGATCGGGCAGCACCGACATGACGATCGCGAGGCACCGGCACCGGTCGGCGGTAGGGTGACGAGGACGGCGCCGGGCTCGTCCCTCGAGCCCGGCGCCCTCCTCCTGCGCAGCCACCACGGGCGCCACCACAACACCCGTGCAGCCGGTCCGGCAGCGCGATCTCGGTGTCGATTGCGCTGAGGTGAGCCTAGCCTAACTCAGCCGGAGCGCCAACCCGGGCCCGCGCGGTCCCGTCGACCGCGCGCAGGCAGCGCTGCGCGAGGGCCCGCAGCGCCGCCGCCAGCTCGTCCGGCGACTCGACGACGACCTCGAGACCCATCCCGACCAGCATGAGCACGGCGCCGTCGGCGTGGTCGGCCGCGAGGTGCAGCCGGCACGTGCCGTCCCCGAGGTCGTCGAGGCGCACCTGGTCGGTCCACAGGCGCTCGCGCACGACGTCGGGCGGGGCGAGCACGAGCACGCGGCAGCGGAAGGCGCGGACGTCGGCGACCTTCGAGGCGACGTAGGCGGCCGGATCCCCACCGGGCACCGGCCGCGGCTCGAAGCGCGGACCGGTCGCCAGCCCGTCGGGCCCGACCCGCGGGCGCACGCGGTCGAGGCGCAGGGTGCGCCAGTCGTCGCGCTCGAGGTCGTGGGCGAGCAGGTACCACCGCCGCCCCCAGGACACGAGGTGGTGGGGCTCCACCCGCCGCCGGGTCACCGCGCCGTCGTGGGCGGTGTAATCGAGCTCGAGCACGCGGCGGTCCCGGCACGCGGCGCCGACCGTGACGAGGGCCGCGGGGTCGACGGTCGGCATCGCCCGCAGGGGGGTCACCGTCGAGACGGGGACGGCCGCGACGCGACGTCGCAGCCGGCTGGGCAGGATGCGCTCGAGCTTCACCAGTGCGCGGACCGCCGCCTCGCCGAGGCCGGCCACCCCGACGCCGCCGGACCCGGCCGCCGTCTGGAGCGTCACCGCCACGGCGACGGCCTCCTCGTCGTCGAGCAGCAGCGGCGGGAGCTCCGCGCCGGCCCCGAGGCGGTAGCCGCCGGTCGGGCCCAGGTCCACCTCGACCGGGTAGTCGAGGGCACGCAGCTTGTCCACGTCGCGGCGCACCGTGCGCACCGAGACCCCGAGGCGTTCGGCCAGTTCCGGGCCGGACCACTCGGGGCGGGTCTGCAGCAGGGAGAGCAGGCGCAGCAGGCGGGCGGAGGTCTCGAGCACGCGCCCATCCTCGCGCGGGAGGCGGTCAGGTCGCGGCCTCGACGGGGGCGCGGGGCGACGGGCGGCACCACCGGATCGTGGTCGTCGACGTCACGGCCCACCGGTCGTCAGCACCCGTACGATCGCGGGCGATGACCACGAAGACCGTGCCGGTCCCGCGTTACCGGTTCGAGCGCGACACCCGCTACCTCGTCACGATCGTCGACGACGACGGCGGGCGGCAGGACCACCGGCTGGACGCCTACCAGGGCTGGCTCGCCGGCCCCGACGGCATCCGTCACCGGTTCGGTGCGCACCGCCGGGCGCGCACGGAGATCCGGGACGACCGCATCAAGGCCACGGTCGGCCCGGTCTGAGCGCGGTGTCGCCGCGCGGGGGTCACGACCGGCCCTGCCCGGTCGGCCGCGCCCCCCGCGCCGCCCTCCGCACTCCTGGTCCGGGGGTGTGCCGCCCCTCGTCCGACTCCGCCGCCTCCGACTCGGCGGGTCGTCCGCGGGTCCGGCTCCCGGACCGGGTTGGGACTCAGCTCACCAGACCGCAGCGGAAGCCCTGGGCCACCGCCTGCGCGCGGTCCGACGCCGAGAGCTTGCGGAACAGCCGCCGCGCGTGCGTCTTGACGGTGTCCTCGGACAGGTAGAGCTCGCGCCCGATCTGGCCGTTGCTCTTGCCCTGGCTCATCCCGCGCAGGACCTGCATCTCGCGCTCGGTGAGGTTGATGGTCGTCCCGGGCTCGGCGGCGCCGCGCTGGGTCGGGAAGACGTCGCCCATCGTGGAGCTGGCGAGCGCGGCCACGAGCTCGGGGCGCGACGCGTCCCAGCGCAGGTAGCCCCGGGCACCGCCGGCGATCGCCGAGGCGATGCTGCCCGCATCGTCGGGCGCGCCGAAGACGATGACGTTCGCGCCGTGGTGGGCCGCGACGAGCCGGCGGGTGGCCTCCGCGCCCGAGCTGACCGCGCGCTGCGTGCCGACGAAGACGACGTCGACGGGCTGACGGGCGTAGCGGGCGAGCAGGTCCTCCGGTGTGGCCACGCAGTCGATGCGCTGCACGCCGGGCACGGCCGACATGACGCGGGTCAGCCCTTCGCGGACGCTGCGGCGGTCGTCGCAGATCAGAACCGTCCTCATTCAGACTCCAGTTCCCGGTGTCGGTCCCGCTCGGGGAGGGACCCACGGATGTTTGAAGCGGCCCACGGTGGGTGCTGTCCTTCCATCGGCGCCCCCGAGCGAGACCTTGACCCCGAATAACACCGCTGTTGTTATCTGTGCGTGATGGTACGGAGGGCTCATGTCGCAGAATCGTGACGCTGAACGGCCGGGTCGGGTACTCCTGCTGCACGGACCCAATCTCAATCTGCTCGGGCGACGCGAGCCGGAGGTCTACGGGACGACGACGCTCGCCGACGTCGACGACGGTGCCCGCGGGATCGGCGCCGAGCTCGGCCTGGAGGTCGACGCGCGCCAGAGCAACCACGAGGGCGTGCTGATCGACGCCGTGCAGGAGGCCATGACGGACTTCGACGCCGTCGTGATCAACCCGGGCGGGTTCACCCACACCTCGGTGGCACTGCGCGACGCGCTCGCGGCCCTGTCGGTGCCGGTGGTCGAGGTGCACATCTCGAACGTGCACGCCCGCGAGCCGTTCCGCGACCACTCCTACGTCTCGCCGGTCGCCACCGCGGTGATCGCCGGCGCGGGCGTGCTCGGCTACGAGCTCGCGCTCCGGGTCTGCGCCGCGCGCATGTGAACGGATGTGGCGCGCCGGGATGGGGCACAGCCCGAGCGGCCACCGTCGTTCACCGGGCGCGCAGCGCCTCCAGCTCCTCGTGCAGCACCTCCGGGAACTGCAGCGGCAGGAAGTGCGTCCCCGGGAGCCGCACCAGCCGCGCGCCCGGGATGCCGTCGGCGAGCGCCACCATGTCCTCGACGGGGGCCATGGAGTCGAACTCGCCCGCCACCACGGTGACGGGGACGCAGAGGTCGTCGACCGGGATCGCCGGTTCCTCCCCCGCCGCGAGCACCATCTTTGAGAACCACGTCCAGTCGTGGTGGGAGAACTCCCGGGCGACCTCGGCGAGGGTCTGCAACGGACCGGGCGCGAACGCGGCCACGCCGGATGCGTCGAGTCCCCGCGGGAGCAGCGAGATCAGCCCCGCCACCGGTGGCCCGACGACCCGCAGCGACCAGGCGCTCGCCTTCGACAGCCCGCGCGACACGGCCGCGGGGGTCCACGTCGGCCCGACCCGGAACCCGCCCCCGGCCACCCCGCCGAGCACCAGCAACGACGCCACCCGCTCCGGGTATCGGCGCGCGACCT
>JAVXWR010000485.1:0-2661 GCA_032230725.1 Actinomycetota bacterium | reverse complement strand
AAGAAGTGGCTCAAGCAGAACAACCTGCCGATCGGCACCGGGCCGGGCGCCGTCGAGGTCGTCAACATCGACAACGCCCGCGCGCTGGACGCCTACAAGACCGGCCAGCTCGACGGCGGGTGGCTGCCCGAGCCGTACTCGTCGCAGTTCATCCTCCAGGCCGGCGCGACCCAGCTCATCGACGAGCGCACGCTGTGGCTCAACGGCCAGTTCCCGACCACGGTCGTGATCGCCCGCACCGACTACGTGCAGGCCCACCCGGCCACGGTCTCGGCGTTCCTCAAGGGCCTCGTCGCCGCCGAACAGCTCGGGACCGCGGACCCGACCGCCGCGAAGGCCGCCGCCAACGCCGGCCTCGGGGCGTCGGGCAGCAAGCCGCTGCCGCAGAACGTCCTGGACCGGGCCTGGAGCACGGTCAGCCTCAACCCCGACCCGCTGGCCTCGATCTTCCCGCAGCTGGCGCAGGACGCGGTGACGGCGGGGACGGCGCAGTCCGCGACGAACACCAAGGGCCTGCTCGACATCGGGCCGCTCAACCAGGCGCTGACCGCGGCCGGACGTCCCACCGTGGACGCCGCCGGCCTCGACCAGAAGTGACCACCCCCCGGAGGGCAGCTCCATGACCGCCACGCTCGACCGCCGGGACCGCGCGCCCCGGACCGGCCCGCCCGCCGTCGAGGTCACCGACGTCTCGAAGGTCTTCGGGTCCGGTGCCGACGCGGTCGTCGCCCTCGACGGCGTCGACCTCACCGTCGCCCCCGGGGAGTTCGTCTGCCTGCTCGGCGCCTCGGGCTGCGGCAAGTCGACGCTGCTCAACCTCGTGGCCGGTCTCGACAAGCCGACCTCGGGCACCGTCGAGGCCACGACGTCCCGGCCGGCGGTCATGTTCCAGGAGGCGGCGCTGCTGCCGTGGCTCACCGCGGGGCGCAATGTCGAGCTGCCGTTGCGTCTCGCGGGGGTGGGGCGGAGCGAGCGGCGGGAGCGGGCCCGCGAGCTGCTCACCCTGGTCCGCCTCGAGGGGCTGGCGGAGAAGCGGCCCCACGAGCTCTCCGGCGGCATGCGCCAGCGCGTGGCCCTGGCCCGGGCGCTCGCGGCCGCCACCGGCACGGCCGGGTCGGGGGCGACCGAGGTGGAGCCCGGCGTCCTGCTCATGGACGAGCCGTTCGGGGCGCTCGACGCGATCACGCGCGACTTCCTGCAGGCCGAGCTGCTGCGCGTCTGGGAGGCGACGGGCACGACGATCCTGTTCGTCACCCACGACGTGCGGGAGTCCGTCCGCCTGGCCGAGCGCGTGGTGCTGCTGTCCTCGCGCCCGGGCCGCGTCGTGCGGGAGTGGGGCACTGGGACCGACACCGACGCCGAGGAACTGCACGACCACATCACGACCGAGCTGCGCGAGGTGATCTCCGCTCATGGCCGCTGACGAGGGGGGCACGCTCACCGAGGAGCGCGAGGGCCGCGAGGTCGACGAGTCGATCGACGTCGGGCGGGGGCTGGACGCGCTCGACACCCCCACCGAACGACGGGTGCCGTGGTGGCGCCGGTTCCTGACCAGCGTCGTGCCACCGATCGTCGCGGTGGTCCTGTTCATCGTCGTCTGGCAGACCCTGTGGGCCTCGGCGATCCTGCCGGAGTTCAAGCTGCCCTCCCCGGAGGCCGTGTTCGGCCAGATCGGCGGGGAGTTCGTCAGCGGCCAGGCCCTCTCGATCATCTGGACCTCGATCAGCCGCGCGGTGCTGGGCTTCATCCTCGCGGTGATCATCGGGACGCCCCTCGGGCTCCTGGTCGCGACGGTGCCGCTGGTGCGCTCGGCGATCGGGCCCGTCCTCACGGGGCTGCAGAGCCTGCCGTCGGTGGCCTGGGTGCCGGCGGCGGTGCTGTGGTTCGGGCTGACCGACGGCACGATCTACTTCGTCGTCCTCATGGGCGCGGTGCCCTCGATCGCGAACGGCCTGGTGTCGGGCATCGAGCAGGTGCCGCCGCTGCTGCCCCGGGTGGGGTACGCGATGGGCGCGACCCGCTCCCAGGCCGCCCGGCTGATCATGCTCCCCGCGGCGCTGCCGGGGTTCTTCTCCGGGCTCAAGCAGGGCTGGGCGTTCTCGTGGCGCTCCCTCATGGCCGCGGAGATCATCGCGACCTCGCCGAGCCTCGGCTTCGGGCTGGGCGCCTACCTCAACCAGGGGGAGTCGCTCTCGGACATGCCCTCGGTGATCGCGGCGATCATCCTGATCCTCATCGTCGGCATCGGGGTGGAGCTGATCGCCTTCCGTCCGGCGGAGCGGCGAATCCTCAAGGCCCGCGGGCTGGCCACCGGACCCTGACCGGGAGCTGACCGACACATGAGCGAGACCATGCAGGTCCACCCGTCCTCGGTGCCCTGCGCGGGCGGCGCGACGGTCTGGCTGACCGGGCTGCCGAGCGCCGGGAAGTCGACGATCGCGGCGGGCGTGGCGGACCGGCTGCGCGCGGTCCGCTGTGGCGTGGAAATCCTCGACGGGGACGTGATCCGCACCAACCTGTCCAAGGGGCTCGGCTACAGCCGCGAGGACCGGGCGGTCAACATCCGCCGCATCGGGTTCGTGTCCGGGCTGCTGGCCCGCAACGGCGTGATCGTGCTGGTGGCGTCGATCGCCCCGCACGCCGACGTGCGCGACCAGGTCC
>JAVXWR010000463.1:0-5857 GCA_032230725.1 Actinomycetota bacterium | reverse complement strand
CAGTTCGCGACGAACCACCTCGGGCACTTCGCGCTGGCCACGGGCCTGCACCGTGCCCTGGCCGCCGCCGAGGGCGCGCGCGTCGTGTCGGTGTCCTCGGCCGCGCACCTGCGCTGCCCGGTGCTGTTCGACGACCTGGCGTTCGCGTTCGTGCCGTACGACCCGTTCCTCGCCTACGGGCAGTCCAAGACCGCCAACGTGCTCTTCGCCGTCGAGGCGACGCGGCGCTGGGCCGACGACGGGATCACCGTCAACGCGCTCATGCCCGGCGGCATCGCGACGGGGCTGCAGCGCCACGTGGACATGGCTGCCCTCGTGCAGGCGCGACGCGACGCCGGGGCCTCCGACGTGATGAAGACCCCCGCGCAGGGAGCGTCGACGTCGGTGCTCCTGGCCGTCTCACCGCTGCTCGAAGGCATCGGGGGCCGCTACTTCGAGGACTGCCACGAGGCCACCGTGATCAGCAGGCGGTCGCAGTCCGACGGCCGGCACGGCGTCGCTGCCTTCGCGCTGGACCCCGAGAACGCCGCTCGGCTGTGGACCGTGTCGGAGCGCCTGCTCGGTCGGTGAGCGCGCCGCTCAGCTCGGCGGCCGCGGACCGGTCCGTCGCCCGCGGTGGTAGTGCGCGTGGGCCTTCGCGCGGTTGCCGCACCCGGCCATCGAGCACCAGCGCCGGCCGCCGTTGCGTGAGGTGTCGAGGAACCACAGGACGCACCCCGTGCCGGCGCAGTGCCGGATGCGGTCGGCCGGCGCGGTGGCGAGCAGGTCGAGGTAGCCCCGCGCCGCCGCCCAGGCCGGACCCCACGCGGGGTCGTCGAGCTCGACGATCTCCCCGGCGCGCCCGTCGTCGAGCACGAGTCGGAGCCGGCCGTGCGCCAGGGCGGCGTCGAGGGCGCCCACACCACCCGGCGTCCCCTCGAGGATTCCGCGGACCGCCGTCCGCACCTCCCGCAGGGCGGGCCGGTACGCGGTGGGCCGGTGCGACGACGGCGCGACGACGAGATCGTGTTCGGCGAGCCAGGCCGCGAGCGCGGCATCGTCGTCGAACAGGTCGACGCCGTCACCGTCCTGGACCCACCAGGTGTTCACGAGGTCCAGCGCGAGCGGCTCCCCGGTGAGCGGACGACGTGGCACGCGCGCAGTCTAACCTGCGTCACGACATTGACAGGTTGGCTATCGGTTCTGACCGGGCTCAGGGCCGGTAGCTGCCCAGCTGCTCGACGAGGCTCGTGGTCGCCGGCTCCTCGCAGCGCGCGTCGAGGGTCTCCGTGTAGGCGGTGAACTCGACCAGCCGGCGGAGCTGGCTCGGGTCGTCGACATCGACCACGGACACCGTCGTCACGTCGTCCTCGAGGCGGTAGACGTCCCATCGGAGGAGCCAGTCCGGCCGGACACGGTCCAGCTCCTCGTGGACCGCGGCGACCAGGCGCCGGTCGAGGTCCTTCTTGTCTTCCCTGAGCCGGTACTGGATGACGACCCGCACGCCTGCTCCCTCCGCCGCCGGGACCCTCCGCAGCCCACCACGCTGCGTCGCACCCTTCATGGTGCTCGACCCGGTGGGGCGGCGTCCACGTCTGGACTGTCCGGCGAGGGGAGGTGGAGCCGCCTTCGGGATTCGAACCCGAGACCTACGCATTACGAGAACGTTCGTCTCTGTGAGCGGCATCCTCACTGCGTCCATCGGTGCACGTCGACAGTCACACCGTGCCCAGCGCGTTCCACGGGTTGACGATGTTTCATTCCACGACCCGTTCCACGGTGGCGACAGCTGATGTTGGCAGCTGCCCGCACAGCGACCTCGTCTAGCCGGAAGCCTGATCGACGTTGCCGCGGGCGCCGAGAGGCGCGGCCGGGCCGGGCCGGACCGCAAGAGAGCGTTGCCCGCGGCCACGGAGGTGTCCAGCGAATGACTCGCGCGACGAGCAGCCGCGCCGCGAGCCAGCAGGGCTGAAGCCGGGCCCGCCCTCCGAGGGCCGGACCCGGCCCAGCCGGTCAGAACGCTGGTTCTGTCAACGACGGCTGGATCTGGACCCCCTGGCAACGCGCGGGTTCCAGCGCTTGTCGCAACACCTCTGATCGTGGCGTTCCCCAGAGGTCTGCAGCGGTGCGGTCGGCACCGCGCGTCGCACTCGGGGGAGTAGCTGGTCCGGTGGTCGACGCCGCGGTCGCGGCAGTGCTCGCGGTCAGCTCGCCTGCGGTGATGAACGCCGCCCCGGCGATGAGGACCGCGAGCCCGCGCGGCACGTCGAAAGGGAGGTAGACGTACCGGGCGCGCCGGACGCGTCCCCCCTCGAGCACGGCCTGCCGGGCGCCGCCCGTCGCGAGAACGGGACTCGGCCCGTCAGTGGCGCAGCCGGCGACTAACCGCCGACGCCCATCGCCGTGGCACACGTCACGCTCATCGCCAGGTGAACGTGCTGCAGCGCTGCGATTCTCCGCACGGGCACGAGTCGGCAAGCCACCGCGACGGCCTGGACTGGACCCGGCACATTCTCGTGCAGCGCGCGCTGTCGTCAGGAGCTGTTCCCGCGCGGTTTGTTGATCAGCAAAGGTGACTGCCCGAGGTCGCGTGTGGCGTGGAGATCGTTCTTGTCCGCTCGCCGGGCGGGCATCGGGCGCGCAGGCGAATCGCGGTGAGTACTCGACTGGTCGCGGTAGGTCCCGCTACTGTCGGGCCCAGACGTCAAGCGTCATAGTGTCGCCCCAGCCCCCGGTGACCCCGCGCGTGTGCTGGGGGGCTAGCAGTGGGAAGACATCATCACCCGCTCAACAGAGCATCAGTCAGCAGGGGACTGTTCGGTGTTTCCCCGGCCGGAAGCGCCGGGGCTGGAGCGCGCCATCCGCGTCCCGGTGCGGGTTCCGTCGGGACGGTGTTCGAAGGACCGGGCGCGGCTCGGATAACGCTGCGGGGCGACCTCGACGCGGCCGCCCTGGGGCGCCTCGAGGCCGACCTCGAGGGATGCCTGACCTTCCACATCCGGTTCATCACCATCGATGCCACCGCCGTGAGCGGCGCTGGCCAACAGATCGTGGAAGTGCTGGGCCACGCCGAGCACCGGTTGGCGTCGCGCCGCGGGACGCTCAGCGTGCTCGGCCTGCACCCCCACGTGCTGCGCGTTCGCGCCGACGAGCCCGCAGGCACTGCGGGCACCCCAACTCTGCGATGACGGGTCGGGCGACTCCGCGCCGGGTGTTGGCCACGTACTCAATCTGGGCGCCGAAGCCAGCGCGGCGCTGGCCATCGCCACCGCGCTCGGCGCCCTGCTGCGGTCAGCGACCGACCCGCCCCTGCGTCTTTCGAGGTATTGCCGACCACGGCTGGTCACCGCCCGACTGCGATGAGGCGGGCCTCGGAAAGTTGATGATAAAGGTTCCTACGCCTGTAATCGAAACTAGAACCGGAAGGACCAGGAAACGTCAGCCTTCCGGAACGTGTCGGCCTTTCGACGCCAAAGGGCTGCGGGGTTTGACTCCGCCCGAAGGCGCGAGCAGGCTCGGTGGATTCGGCTTCGTGGGCACGGGGGCTCCGGGGGCTGCCGAGAAGAGCGGGGACGTGCATGGCCGGAATCGGGGACCGGGTGGTCATTCGGAGACGCCATGTCGACGACGCCGACCGTAGCGGTGTCATTACGGCCCTACTCGGCGAGGGCGGTATGGCGCCCTATCGCGTCCGATTCCGGAACGGACGGGGAACGCCTGATCGTCCCCGGCCGGGACGCGACCATCGTCGCCGGCGACGCCCCCGATACCCGGCCGGCGGCGCCCGATCGTCTCGGCAGCCTGAGGCCGGCCGCCGGGAAGGGGTGCCGGTGACGCTCTTCCGCCGCAGCGATCGCGTGCCCGGACTCGGGTCGGCCCTGGCGTCTGCCTGGTCGAGCTGCTGGCTCGACCTCGCCCGCGGATGTCGCCGGCTGTGGCCCCGGCGGCGGTGGCTGCGGGTGCTGTGGGTCGTCGGTGCTGCCGTCGTGGTCATCGGGCTGGTCGCGGCACAGTCGCTCGTCGTCGCCCTGACCCGCCCCGGCAGCGACCCGGTGGCCGTGCGGCTGGCCGAGTGGGGCCGCGACCATGAGCTCGGTTCGCTGGTCACCGGGCTCGAGGCAGGCCAGTACGAGGTGAACAAGCCGCGGACCGGCGGCGCCCCGGTCGGCGGCGTCCCACACCCTCCCGGGGTCGAGGCTGACCACCCCGGCGGGCAGCCGACCCCGCCGCCGCTTCGCCCACCGGCCGGCCTGTCGCCGCTGCCCGGCGAGGGCCGGTGGCAGCCGGTGGTCTCCACGCCACACGGGGTCGCGGTGCGCGCCACGACGGTGCGTCCGGACGCCGCGCACACCTCATACCTGGTCGGCGTGCTGTGGATGGACCCGACGCTGGTCGCAGGCGTGCTGCACCCCGGCACCGTCGATCCGGGCGGCCACTGGCCGATCCCGCCGCTGATCGACACCACAGAGCAGCGCACCGCGGTCACTGCGTTCTCGGCCGGGTTCCGGCTCCAGGGCGACAGCCACGGCGGCTGGTACGAGAACGGCCGCGAGTCGCGCCCGTTGGTGCCCGGTGCGGCCAGCCTGGTGATCCGCAAGGACGGCACCGTCGACGTCGGCACCTGGGACCAAGAAATTCGCATGGGCCCGGAGGTGGCCTCGGTCCGCCAGAACCTCGTCCCGTTGGTCGACCACGGCCTGGTCAACCCGACCTGTGCCAGCGGCGGCACCAGGCAATGGGGCTCCACGGTCGGGCAGGCCGCATTCATCAACCGCTCGGCGTTCGGGGTGACCGCGAGCGGCGCGATGGTCTACGTCGGCGGGCCGGCGCTCTCGGTGTGCACCCTGGGCGAGCTGCTGCGCTCGGCGGGGGTGGTCCGTGGGATGGAGCTGGACATCAACCCCGCCTGGGTGTCGGGGGTCTACTTCCACCCGAACGGCGGGCCCCACCCGCCCGCGTTCGAGCTCTTCCCCGACCAGCAGATCGGCACCCAGCACTACCTGCAGACCTCGAGCCGGGACTTCTTCTCGTTCGACCTGCGCTCCGCGCCCGGCACCGCCGGTGCGGCGCATCCGACACCACTGCCACCGCCGCACCGATGACCGGTGCCCGACCGCCCTCCGCGCCCACGAGCCTCGCTCCGGGGCAGCACCCCGACCTCGCCGTCCCCTGCCCTTGGGGGAACGGCCGCACAGCCGCTGGGCCGCGGGCAGGAGGCGGGCCGGCTGCGGTGGCCCGTTCCAGCCCGTCAACTCCGGCTCGAAGACCTACCACCACACGGCCTGCGGCGACCCCGGAGCGGCGCGTGTCCCGGAGGGCCCCCTGCCGGGCATAGAACGATTCCGCACCCGTTCCACGGACTGCGAGCACCGCTCGCACACAGAGGTCACCATCACGCTGACCAGCCAAAGTGGAGCCGCCTTCGGGATTCGAACCCGAGACCTACGCATTACGAGTGCGTTGCTCTGGCCAGCTGAGCTAAGGCGGCAGCGCCGTCGAGTGTAGGTGAGCGGACCCTCGTCCCGGACGGCCGGGTCGGGAACATCGACCGGGGAACTCGGGTTGCCTGGGATGTGTCCGCCGTCGGAGCGATCGTCCTCGTCGCCGTGCTCGCCGTCGCCACGCTGGTCGGCGTCGTCATGCAGCGGCGGGCCGGACGGGTGCGTACCGGGGCCACGAACGACGCGTCCGGCTGGGCTCTCGCGCACGCGACTCCGGCCCCCGACGACCGCGTTCTGCTCCTGCAGCTCTCCTCGCCGATCTGCACGCCGTGCCGCCAGACCGCCGCGCAACTGTCCGAGCTGGCCGAGCGGCCCGGCATCCGCCACGTCGAGGTCGACATCGCCGACGATCCCGAGGTCGCCGCCCGGCTGCACGT
>JAVXWR010000447.1:0-6874 GCA_032230725.1 Actinomycetota bacterium | reverse complement strand
CGCCCTGCTCGTCGGCTGCCAGGGCGTCCGGGCCTGGTGCATCGCCGCACTGGGACGGCGGTGGAACACCCGCGTGATCGTGCTGCCCGGCGTCGCGCCGGTGACCACCGGGCCCTACCGGTACCTCGCCCACCCCAACTACGCCGCGGTCGTCGTCGAAGGCGTCGCCCTGCCCCTGGTGGGTTCCGCGTGGCTCACCGCCGGGGTGTTCACGCTCGCGAACGCGGGCCTGCTGACCGTGCGGATCCGCGTGGAGCGCCGCGCCCTGCGGGACGCGGCCCTCGCGGCACCCACCGGGACGGAGACGCCGTGAGCACGCGCCCGATCGACCTGCTCGTCGCCGGGGGCGGCCCGGCCGGACTGGTGACCGCGCTGCACGCCGCCCGGGCCGGACTCGAGGTCGAGGTCTGGGAACCTCGCCCCGGGGACATCGACAAGGCGTGCGGCGAGGGACTCATGCCCGGGGCGCTCGCCTCGCTGCACTCGCTCGGGGTCGACCCGCCCGGGCAGCCGTTCCACGGCATCCGGTACGTCGGGTCCGGTCGGACCGCCGACGCCGACTTCCGCGCCGGCCCCGGGCGCGGTATCCGTCGCACGACGCTGCATTGCGCCCTGCGCGAGGCGGCCCTCGGGGCGGGCGCCCGGATCGAGCCTCGGGCCCTGCGGACGCTGACCCAGGACGAGGCGACCGTCACCGCGGACGGGGTGCGGGCCCGTCACCTGGTGGCCGCCGACGGCCTGCACTCCCCCGTGCGCCGCATGCTGGGCCTCACCGGCACGGCGAGCCGCCATCCACGCTTCGGCCTGCGCCGGCACTTCCACACCCCGCCCTGGTCGCCCTACGTGGAGGTCCACTGGGCCCCCCAGGTCGAGGCGTACGTGACGCCGGTGGGCGGCGGGCTGGTCGGGGTCAACGTCCTCGCCGCCACGCACGGCGGGTCGTTCGACGACCGCCTCCGCGCGGTCCCCGGGCTGCCCGATCTCCTCGCCGGCGCCGAGGCGGTCGGTGACGTCCGCGGCGCCGGGCCGCTGTGGCAGGGGGCGCGCCGCCGCGTCGCGGGACGGGTCCTGCTCGTCGGCGACGCCGGCGGCTACGTCGACGCGCTGACCGGGGAAGGCCTGGCCCTCGCGTTCGCGCAGGCCGGGGCGGCCGTCCGCGCGATCGTCGACGGCGCCCCCGACCGCTACGAGCGCGACTGGGCGCGGCTGACCCGCCGCTACCGGTGGCTGACGGCGGCCCTGCTGCTCGGGACCCGACCCCGGTTCGTGCGTCGGAGCCTGGTGCCCGTCTCCCGGGCGCTGCCACCGCTGTTCCACGGCGCGGTCAACGCGCTCGCCGGTCCCGCCTCCGGGCACTGACCCCGACCCGGCGGCGTGGGCACGCGCCGTGCGCCGGTCATCGGGGCGCCCGCGGCTGACGCGGACGCCCGCCGCGCGGCGACGTCGCTGCGCCGTCGCGGCGGCAGGCGTGAGCGACAATCGCGGGGTGGCGCAGCGGATCGACGAGGTGGTGCTGGCCGACGGCACCGCCCTGTCGTACGCCTCGGTCGGTGACGGCAGACCGCTGGTCTACGTGACGGGGTGGCTCAGCCACCTCCGGCTGGGCTGGGAGCTCCCGGCCGAGCGGGCGCTCTACGAGGGGTTGGCGCAGGGCTGTCGACTCGTGCGCTACGACCGCGCCGGGTGCGGGTTGTCGGCCGCCGTGGATCGACCACCGTCGCTGGCGTTCGAGCTCGAGCAGCTGGGCGCGGTCGCGGCGACGCTGGACGGACCGTTCGACCTGATGGGTACCTCGCTGGGGGCTCCGGTCGCGGTGGCGTGGGCCGCGGCCCACCCGGAGACCGTCCGGCGCCTGGTGCTCTACGGCGGCTGGGCGCGCGGCGCGGAGCTGTCCCCGCCGATCGTGCGCGACCACGTCCTCGGGCTGATCGAGTCGCACTGGGGGCTGGGCTCCGAGGTCCTGACCGACATCTTCGCCCCCGACGCCGACCGCTCGATCCGCGCCGGCGCGGCCCGCTACCAGCGCGCGTGCTCGACGGCCGCGACCGCCCGGGCGTTGCTCGCGCTGAGCTACGACATCGACGTCGCCGACCGGCTCGGGCAGGTGCGCGCGCCGACCTTGGTGGTCCACCGCATCGGCGACCGTGCCGCACCGGTCGCGCAGGCACACGTCCTCGCCGAGGGCATCGACGACGTCGAGCTGGTGCTGCTGCCGGGCCGGTCGCACCTGCCGTACGCGGGTGACCGCGACGAGCTGGTGCGCGTGGTGCGCCGGTTCCTCGGCCTGCCCGCCCGCCGTCGCGCCGACGGGCTGACTCCTCGCCAACGCGAGGTGGCCGAGCTGGTGAGCGAGGGCTGCACCAACCGCGAGATCGCGACGCGGCTGGGGATCGACGAGCGCTCGGCCGAGGGGCACGTGGAACGGATCCGCCTCCGGCTCGGGTTCCGGTCCCGCACCCAGATCGCCGCGTGGTCGCGCGAGCAACGCTGATTGGGGTAGTTCCACGCCTGACCCGACGGCGGCACCGGCGCAGAGTTCTCGACATGAGCTCCTTGATCAGGACCGACGCGACCACGACGACCGGCTTCGAGGTGCACGCCGCGCGCGGACCCTTCAACGCCGCGTTCTTCAGCGTGATGGGACCGAACCTCGAGTGGAACCTGCGGCGGCACAAACGGCGCGTGTTCGCCGACCTGCCCGGGAACGTGGTCGAGCTCGGCTCCGGCGTGGGGGCCAACCTGCGCTACCTCTCACCCGGATCGACGCTCGTCGCCGTCGAGCCCAACCCCCACATGCACCCGCGGCTGCGGGCCGCCGCCGCGCGTCGCGGCGTGCACCTCGATCTCCGTGAGCGGGTCGCCGAGCGCACCGGGCTCCCCGACCACGGCGTCGAGACCGTGATCTCGTCGCTCGTGCTCTGCAGCGTGGCCGACCCGGCCGAGGTCCTCGCCGAGGTCCGCCGCATCCTGCGACCCGGCGGCACGTTCCGGTTCGTGGAGCACGTCGCCGCACGGCCCGGGACGCCCACCCGCCGCCTTCAGCGAGCGCTGCGGCGTCCCTGGGGCTGGACCTTCGAGGGGTGCTCGTGCGAGCGGGACCTGGCCGCGTCGCTGCGCGCCGCCGGGTTCGCGCACGTGGACGTCGAGCCCTTCCGGCTGCACACCCCGTTCATCACCTTCAACACCCAGATCGCCGGCATCGCGTACGCGTGACCGACGCTGCGGGGTCGGGTCAGACCTCGTCCGGCGCGGTCGTGGCCGAGGAGTCGCCGTCCTCGTCGCGGCTGCCGACGGCGGGGTCCTCCTCGAGGGCGCCCTCCCAGGTCGCCGAGGAGTCGCCGTCCTCGGCCTCGCTCTGTCGTCCCATCGACGTCGGGTCCATCACGCACCTCCGGGTGAGCTGGGTCGGCACCGGCCGGGTGCGGTGCCGGCGGCCGGGGTGCCCGCCGGCACCGAGGGTCCACACGCCGGGAGCTCCGCTCAGCTCTCCCGTCCACCGGCGACCAGCGGGAGCCGCGCGAACTCGCTCAGGAGCAGCGAGCGCCGTCGGGTGGCGCCGGGCACCATCCGCAGCCGCGGCATCCGGGCGGCCAGCGCGGTGAGGGCGACGCGGGCCTCGAGCCGAGCCAGGGGCGGAGCACCGGGTCGCCGGCCAGCGCGAGCACCCGGGCCCGCCGTGCATCACCGCCAGGCGGCCACCCAGCCGTAGGTCCCGGACCAGATCCATGGGGCCCCCTCCCCGGTCACGCCCGGACCGTCAGACCGCGACGCGCGACGCCACCGGATAGTCGGGCAGGTCGATCGCGTCCGACGCCGGGCGACCGAGTCGGTCGGCGAGGCCGCCGAGCTTGTCGTTGGCCTGGGCGGCGACGCGGAACACGGTGCGCTGCAGGGCCCGGCCGGGTGCCGTGCGCGGGTTCACCGCGCGGAGCATCGCGGGCCGGACGCTCTGGGCGCGGTCGACGAACGGCCGCATCAGCTGCTCGTAGCGCGCCAGCGCCGGTCGGGGATCGTCCTGGCGGTCCAGCTCCCCGGCCAGGACGTACGCGCCGGTGAGCGCGAGGCTGGTCCCCGTGCCGAACGGACCCGTCGACCACGCGGCGTCGCCCAGCAGCACGGTGCGCCCGTTGCTCCAGCGCGGGAGCTTGGCCTGGGCGATCCCGTCGAAGTACATCGAGGCGTCATCGAGCTGGGCGAGGACGCGGGGCGCCTGCCAGCCCACGTCGGCGAAGGTGCGCCGCAGGATCATGGCCTGGTCGTCGCGGCCCAGGCCCTCGAGCCCGCGCACGTCGGAGAGGAACATGAGCATCGCGCGGGTGGTCCCGAGGTTGTCGGGGCGCAGGCTCACCCCGCGCGAGCCGAGGGCGTGGTGCCAGCGCCACCACCGGTCGTCGTCGGGGACCCGCGGGATCGTCAGGTAGGCGATGTACAGGCCGAGCTCGGTCAGCTCGGCCTCGGGGACCACGAGCGCCCGGGTCCGCGAGCGCGTGCCCTCGGCCACGACGACGAGGTCGGCATCGAGCTCGTCGCCGCCGGCCAGGTGGGCGGTGACGTGGTCGCCGTGGTCGGTCAGGTCGCGGATCTGCTCGCCGAAGCGGTAGTCGGTGGTGTCACGGGTGCGCTCGTAGACGATGCGCGCCATCTCCCCGCGGAGGATCTCGAGCTCCGCGGTGGGACCGTCGGTGTCGTTCTCCCCGGCCGGGAACTCGGCGATGGCCGACCCGCGCTCGTCGACGAAGCGCAGGCCCACCTCGGTGGTGGTGGCCTCGCGGATCGCGTCCTCGAGGCCCATGCGGCGGGCGGCCTCGCGGCCGGTCCCCCGGATGTCGATGTTCTGCCCCTCGTCGCGCAGCCGCGGCGAGCGCTCGACGACGGTGGTGCGCCAGCCGCGCCTGGTGAGCTCGTGGGCCAGGGCGGGTCCGGCGATGCTGGCGCCGGAGATCAGGGCATGACGGGTCACGGTTCTCCTCGGGGTGGCTGCTCCCAGGATGCCCTCGTCCCGGGATTCGACCCGTCCGCTCGTCCGTGGTCGGGTCGACGCGCCGGGACCGTGGCCGGCTCGGCCGTCATGCCCGACGAGCAGCCCGGTCGCCCCGGTCATGCCGGTCTGAGGTCAGGCCTCCCGTCGACGTGGCGGGACGGCCCTCCTGGGACGATCGGCGCCGTGGAACGGGTGCTCGGTATCGGTGGGTACTTCCTGCGAGCGGCCGACCCGGAGGCCCTGGGCGCGTGGTACCGCGACCGGCTGGGCCTGGACGCCGACGAGAACGGCCTGTGGCGTCAGGAGGTCGGGCCGACGGTGTTCGCGACGTTCGCGTCGGACACCGACCACCTCGGGTCGCCCGACCAGCGGACCATGCTCAACTTCCGGGTCCGCGACCTCGACGCCATGCTCACACAGCTCCGGGCCTCGGGAGCGGACGTCGCGCCGGAGACGCAGGACATGGCCGGGGTCGGTCGTTTCGGCTGGGTCACCGACCCGGAGGGCAACCGGATCGAGCTGTGGCAGCCCGCCTGAGAGGAGATCAGGACGGCGGGACGTTCTGGTTGAGCCGGAAGACGTTCGCCGGGTCGTACACGCGCTTGAGCCCGGCGAGGCGGCCCTGGTTGGGTCCGAAGGCGGCCCGGACGCGCTCGGGTCCCTCGTTGCCGAGGTTGTTGACGTAGACCGCGTCCTCGAGGTGCGGACGCAGGACGTCGAACGCACCGCGGGCCCAGGAGACGATCTCGTCCGACCGCGCCGGGTCGGCCCACTGGGACAGGACGAGCAGGTCGTACTGCTGCGCCCGGTGGGGGAAGGCCGTGGCGTCCACGGGCACGCGGGCGGCGGCCCCGCGCAGCGCCTGCAGCCCGATGCCGGTCTCCGGGGTCGGGATGGTCGGCGTGACCGCCAGCAGCGCGTCGACGGCGGCATCGGTCAGATGACGGAGGTAGCCGGACTTCCAGTAGTGCCGCCGCCCGCGCGGGTAGCCCGCGTCGGGCGCGCGCTGCCAGTCCACGAAGTCGACGGGCCCGATCGAGTCCTCCAGCGGCCGGCCGAACCGCCGCAGCGGGTGCAGCACCTGGCGTCCCCGCTCGAGGTCACCGCACCAGCACACGATCAGCCGCACGACGGGCCGCCCGTCGGGGTCGAGGCCCAGAGCGACCGAGCTGGCCAGCTCGTCCGGGGCGGTGGTCATGAACCTGTCGTGCTCGTGCAGGACCTCGCGGGCGGCCGACCAGGAGTAGGTCAGTGCCCCGGCGAGCACTCGCGCGACCGGGTGCAGCCGGTACCGGAACGAGGTGACCACGCCGAGGTTGCCGCCTCCGCCCCGGAGCCCCCACAGCAGGTCGGCGTGCGCGTCCGGCCCGACGCGGAGGACCTCGCCGTCGGCGGTCACGACCTCCGCGGCGACCAGGTTGTCGCAGGCCAGCCCGTGCGCGCCGTTGAGCCAGCCGAGACCGCCGCCGAGGGTGAGCCCGGCGATCCCCGTCCCGGACATGACGCCGAGCGGGGTGGCGAGTCCGTGGCGCTGGGTGGCCGCGTCGAGGTCGCCGAGCAGGAGACCGGGCCCGGCGTCGGCGAGGCGCTGCTCCGGGTCCACGGACACGTGCCGCATCCGCGACAGGTCCAGGACGACGCCGCCGTCGCAGACGGCGTTGCCCGCGACGCCGTGCCCCCCGCTCCGGACCGACAGCGCCAGGTCGTGCGTCCGGGCGTACCGAATCCCCGCGGCGACGTCCGCCGCGTCTCGGCATCGCAGGATCGCCGCCGGCCTGCGGTCGATCATGGCGTTGAAGACCGCTCGGGCGTCGTCGTACCCGGGGTCGCCGGGGCGGACGGCGGGCACGGCGAGGTCGGTGGGTGCGGTCACGGCTGCCTCCCGGGAGGGTT